>CAZFWZ010000084.1:0-10806 GCA_964522765.1 uncultured Caulobacterales bacterium
GGCCAAGGTTTACACTGCCAAATTGTCCGCCTGTGTTCTCATGGAACCAGATACCGCTTTCGCGGGCTGTAAAAAGGTCTGTATCGCCGTCATTGTCGATATCCATCGTCGCCGCGCCGTGTGTGGCGTCAACCGCATCTTTTACAAAAGATAAGGGCAGTTTTTCAAAGCGGCCATTTCTAAAAGCAAAAATTTCGTCAGCTTGCTCATCGCCGCCGCCCAAGAAAAGCTCGTCGCGGCCATCACCATCAATATCGATGGCCGCACTGGCAAGAAATGGTAGGGAGTTTACAAGGTCCGCTTTATGCACAAATGGTAATTCGGCGGCTTCAAATGCCAAGTCCGTTTCGCCTTGAGGGGTTTTCTCTGCCTGCCAAAATCTTAGCGCACCAAAGGCACTTAGTAGCGCAAAGATAAGAAAACCAACCACAATGACAATCACGCACCATATAAGTGCAAGCTTGCCCTTATGCATTTGTTTTTTCGTCTCAGTCATTTTTTTGTCCAGCGGTTAGAGTGTAATGTTGTTTTTTCAGGATAACTAACAGAGTTGCGGATGCGAGCATGGTAAATGCTAAAATGAAGATGCTTTTTTCATTTAAACCCCAATTTTTTATAATTTTTTGTTTTACCTAGTAATGCAATACGAGTTTTCTGTCTTTAATGCTAGTAGTAATTAGATGGCTATGAACTCCAGACGATGGCGATCAACGCTTGGTTACATTTCGGTTTGACAATACGCTTCCAGTTCATCTGAACTTTGTGTTGGCTCATTAGAGAGGTCAATGATGTCTAACTATGCTCCATTCATACGCCGAGCGTGTGATTAGGCCTCTCTAATATCGTCTATAGCGTCGATTAAATTTTGAGGAACTTCGCTCGGAACGTCTAGGTGGCTATGCGGTGAAATATGGCTCTTGGTCTTATAGGTCGCCATATAAGTTTTGTGAAAGTTTCGGCATATAGGGCAAACACGGGTATGCCGTTCAAATAAAGCGGTTTGCTTCTCTGTTAGGTTTCCTTCGGTGTGATCATAAATTAAATCATTCAACTGGCGGCATGTGATCATTTTCGGACTTACACGAAAATACCAGCCTGCAAGGTTCAGCATGGGATTAATTATGAGTGTACGTCTTAAGCGTTTGAATGCGTGACTAATCATGAGGTGTCCCCATGTTGCTTGGGGAAGAATAGCTTTCCAAATTCAAGTTTAATTTTTATTCGGGCGCGATGGACTCTCACTTTTACATTGCTTTCAGAGATGTTTAAAGCTTTCGCGATTTCCTTAACTGATAAGTCTTCATAGTCTTTCAAAAGAAAAGGTATTCTATAAATATCGTCTAATTGTTCTATGGCTCTACTCAGCGTTTCTAGAGTTTCTTTTTTTAAAATATCTTGCTCAGGGGTGGAAGTTTCACTCCATATGGGGGCGTTCAGTAGGCCTGAACTATTATAAGTTATCACATCATCAGGATTGGCATAAAAATCTGGCAGGCGTTTGTTTTTACGCCACATATCGATGGTTTTATTTATAATAATGCGGCTGATCCAACTGGGGAGAGCTTTTATGTGACGCACGGTATGTCTCTTCTTATAAGCGGTTAATATCCCTTCTTGCACGGCATCTTCTGCTAAGCTTTTATCTTTGAGATACCCATAGCTTTTTTGAATATAACGCCCATAATTTTCATTTACTATGGTCATGAAGTGGTCATGCGTTATGTTTGCAGAGCTGTCAGTCACGGGAAATTCGTCGACACTCTCAATATTAGGCTGGTCATTTAGTGAATTGCTCATAGACCTTCAGCTTATTGAATGCAGGTGCATATACAAGCCCTTCCTTAGGGGGGAGCAATTAATCATAGCTGCAGATTAAGAAAATTGATCAAGTTGCATTGTAACTTATCTGTAATTCGCGCGTCTACTCTGACTTAGCAGCTATAAAGTTATGTTGAAAATTATCACCATTACTTAAGTTTACACTTCAGGATTTTTTCTGATAAGGTTTTGCTAAAAAACGTCTATTAACAGGGTTCATGTATGACAAAAGAATTAGTATGGCACAAAGTTGCCGAGTTGGACGAACTCCCTGATGGACGCGTGAAATCTGCAAAGGCGGGTAATCGCGCAATCGCTCTTTCGCATTTTGATGGTCAATATGCAGCGATGGATAATCGGTGCCCGCATCAAGGCGGACCATTGGGTGAAGGCTCAATTGAAAAAGGGATAGACGGAAAATGCTGGATCCGCTGTCCATGGCATGGCTGGGACTTTGATCCGCTAACCGGCAAGCCTCCTGGCGGGCATGAAGATACTGGGCAGGACACCTATGCTGTCGAAGTCCGTGATGACGGCGTTTATATAGGGCTTGAAGCTGAGCCAGAGCATGAACGGACCGTTACGGATGTGATGGCCGAAACAATGGTCAATTGGGGCGTAACAAGCGTCTTTGGTATGGTGGGCCACTCAAACCTTGGCCTTGCTGACGCTGTTAGGCGCCAGACAGCAAAGGGCGAGATGACCTATTACGGCATTCGCCACGAAGGCGCGGCCTCTTTCGCGTGTTCGGGCTATGCTAAGCTCACGGGATTGCCTGCGGCATGTCTCGCGATTGCGGGGCCGGGCGCGACGAATTTGATGACAGGGTTATGGGACGCTAAAGTTGACCGCGCGCCAGTCCTAGCGCTTACAGGACAAGTACAAGTTCAAGTCTTTGGTCCAGGTGTCTTTCAAGATATTGACCTTAAAGCGGCTTTTGCGCCGGTCACTAAATTTAGCCAAAATGTATTAGCCTCGTCTAATCATGCCGAGCTTGCGACCTTAGCTTGCAAAGCGGCCCTTGATAATATGGACGTGGCGCATTTGATTTTCCCTGATAATGTTCAAACCATGCCCGCTGCCGAAGATGCGAAAGCGGGCTCTCCTAAAGGCCGTATGGCTGACCGCCGTATTACGCCGCCAGAAGAGTCTTTTAATGAAGCGCTCGCCGCGTTGAAGGCTGCGAAACGCCCGATGATTATTGTTGGGTATGGCGCAAAAGCGGCCATGGGCGATATCATTGCCTTTGCTGAACGTCTTAACGTTCCAATCGCAACAACCTTTAAGGCCAAAGGGCAAATTCCTGACAATCATCCTTTAGCTGCAGGTGTTCTGGGACGCTCAGGCACGCCTATTGCCAGTTGGTTTATGAATGAATGTGATCTGATTGTGGCGCTCGGAAGCTCGTTCTCGAAACATACAGGTATTGAGAAATCCAAGCCGATTATTCAAGTGGATTTTGATCCGCTACAGCTTGGACGGTTTCATGCCATTGAATATCCCGTTTTGGGTGAAATTGCGGTGACTATAAACGCGTTCTCGGAGGCGATTAAAAAGCACGGTATGATAGATCAAAGACCCGAAATAGCGGATCGCTGGAAAATATGGAACGCGGAAAAAGAAAATCGTCGTCAGGACAAGAGCGATGAAGGCTTAAGCTCTGCCGTTATTTTTGATGCTGCGTCTAAACACATCCCAGATGATGCCGTGATTGCTGTTGATGTGGGGAACAACACTTATTCCTTCGGGCGCTACTTCGAATGTCGGGGGCAAAGCGTCCTGATGTCAGGTTATTTGGGCTCTATCGGATTTTCATTCCCGGCTGCGATGGGTGCATGGGCCGCAACGCAAGATAAAGCTGAATTTAAAGGTCGAAAAGTTGTCTCTATCAGCGGTGACGGCGGCTTTGGTCAATATGCGATGGAATTCACCACAGCTGTTAAATACGGGATGAATATTACGCATATTCTTCTTAATAACTCTCAGCTTGGGAAAATATCCAAAGAGCAGCGCGGCGGAGACTGGCCTGTTTGGCAAACTGACCTTCACAATCTCAATTTTGCAGGCTTCGCAAGGGCTTGTGGGGGGCATGGTAAGCGGGTAACGAAGGCCGAAGATTTGCATAAAGCGCTCGAAGAGGCTTTAGCGCATAATGGGCCGTCTTTGGTTGAGATTATTTCTGATCCTGACTTGATATAAATATAAAAGAAGTTGGATTTAAACTCGTGAAAAGTAAAACTATGAAACCCATTGCCGTAGCCGCATGGAATGACCTTGAAGACCGTAAACCTGCAGGGGCGTTAGTCGCGAATGTTGATTTGGTTGTCGTGCGTTATGAAGATAAAGTCTCTGTTTTATATGGACGTTGCTTGCATCGCGGGGCCTTACTTGAAGACGGACGTGTTGAGGGAGATAACCTCATTTGCGGCGTGCATGATTGGGATTTTCGTATCGACACCGGTGTGAGCGAATACGACAATAAAGAAGCGCTCAATAAATTCACGTCATGGATTGAAGACGGAAAAGTTTATGTCGATGAAACTGAAGTCGCGGCATGGCATGAAGACAATCCACAGCCCTACAGCCGAGATACGTATTTGGGCCAATATGCGGACCCATCACATGGTGACCCGGCTGAACCCTATACAAGCTTAATCCAATCCTATGCGAAGGACGGCCTATCCAAGGTGGGTCATCACGGGGTTAGCTCTGCGATGGGCGTGCCGCTTAATGAGCTTCCGCGCTGGGAGGATATTCAGTTCATTACGGCGCAGCTTCACAAGGTGCCTTTACTGGACGATGATGAAGTTGGAACGAAAACTGTTATTGGGCCAAGAGCTAAGAAGCCGCTTGAGCTTGATATTCCAATTTTTGTCTCGGATATGAGTTTCGGAGCTTTATCAGCCTCCGCTAAAGTTGCGCTCGCCCTAGGCGCCGAAAAAGCTGGCACAGGTATATGCTCAGGTGAGGGCGGTATGTTGCCCGAAGAGCAAGAAGCTAATAGTCGTTATTTTTATGAGCTTGCCTCGGCGCGTTTTGGCTTTTCAATGGATAAGCTTTCAAAAGTTCAAGCCTTTCATTTTAAAGGCGGACAAGGCGCAAAAACCGGCACGGGCGGGCATTTGCCGGGCGAAAAAGTCAAGGGCGCCATCGCCAAAGTTCGCGGCCTGCCTGAGGGCGAGACAGCTATATCGCCATCTCGCTTTCCTGACTGGACGACTACGGCTCAAATCAAGGAGTTTGCGGATGAAGTCCGCGAATATACGGGCGGTATTCCAATCGGGTATAAACTCTCCGCACAGCACATCGAAAAAGATATTGATGCGGCCTTAGACGTTGGCGTTGATTATATTATTCTTGATGGCCGCGGCGGCGGGACAGGGTCTGCGCCTATTATTTTCCGCGACAACATTTCTGTTCCGACAATTCCTGCGCTCGCGAGAGCTCGCAGACATTTAGACAAGACTGGAAACAAAGACGTCACGCTTGTGATAACGGGCGGTCTGCGTACACCTGCAGATTTTGCCAAGGCGCTTGCTTTAGGCGCAGATGCTATTGCTGTCTCTAATTCAGCCCTACAAGCGATTGGGTGCCTGGGCATGCGGGCGTGTCATACAAATAACTGCCCAGTTGGGATCGCGACACAGAAAGAACATCTTGTCGCGCGGTTGATTGCAGAGAAATCAGCTGAACAATTAACGCGTTTCTTTGATACATCCGTATCATTGATGAAAATACTCGCTCGCGCTTGCGGGCATAATGATTTCAGTCAGTTTAATCCAGACGACCTAGTGACGTGGAAGCGTGATATGGCCGATTTGTCAGGCGTAAATTACGGCGGAGTTGGATTTAAATAATGCTGAATATTGCGCAATATATCTCATATGGTCTTGGTATTTATATTCTGATCGGTTTGCTGTTCGGGTTATATTTTATAACGTTGGGGCTTCGTAATGAAGCTATCGCGGGGAGAGGTATTATCCTGCGGTTTATGCTTTTGCCAGGCGCCATTTTGATCTGGCCCTTATTGTTGCTGGGGAAAAAATCATGAAGCGCGCTCACCGTAAAGCTCACGCAACCATTTGGATTTTAATGCCTGTAGTTTTAGTTTTAACTCTCTGGACTGCAATTTCAATCTATGGAGCAGGATCATGAGTCATGAATTTGTCCCTGTTCAGTGGAACCGTCAAAAATATTTCTATGACGCCATATTACTTGCCGCTGTCTTTCTTTTTCTCGCGACCTTTATTGTTTCTGGGTCCAGTACTGGCGCTGGCAATATGATGATCTTGATGATCCGCAGCTTCGGGGCGTGCGCGATTGTTCTATTGCATGTTGTTCTTGCTATTGGACCGTTAGCGCGGCTTTCAGACCGTTTCAAACCTTTGCTATATAACCGTCGTCATTTTGGCGTGATTACCGCCTTGATTGGTTTAGTTCATGGAGGATTGGCCTTGATGATGTACCACGGTATGGGCGTTATCAATCCCATCGCGTCGGCCGTTGGGGGTTACGGTAACTATGGCATTCCCATAGAATTTCCATTTGAGAGTCTAGGGCTAATCGCTTTAATTATCTTGCTAATTATGGCGGCAACGAGCCATGATTTTTGGCTCTCACGTCTAAGCCCGCCTGTGTGGAAAGCTCTGCATATGAGTGTCTATGCGGCCTATGCATTATTGATTGCACATGTCGCGCTTGGTACGGCGCAGTTTGATAAAGGCTTTGGGCTTTTATTTGCTATTGGTCTTGGAGCCTTGATACTGACGAGCTTACATCTAGGAGCCTTACTGAAAAGCCGCGGACTTGATGCGGCAGCTGCTGAGAATTCAGATTGGATTAATGTTGGTAATCCGCTTTCTATTCCGATGAATAAAGCTGTGACTGTGACACCGAAATCAGGAGAACGTATAGCCATCTTCAGACAGCCCAAAGGCGTGTCGGCTATTGTTGCTGTATGCTCGCATCAAAACGGTCCTCTGGGTGAAGGTTGTATCCGTGATGGGCTGATTACGTGTCCGTGGCACGGCTTTCAGTTTAGTCCCGAAACAGGAGCCGCGCCAGCGCCCTTCACTGACCGCGTGCAAACTCACGAAGTCAAAATCGAAAACGGAGATGTTTGGGTGAGGACCACGCCTGATCCGCTTGGTACTTTCCGTTCAACTGTTCAGGTGGCCTCATGAGTAATGAAGATGATTTCTATGTCGGTTACGGACCTCTCCCCAAGAAAGACCGCCGCTTTTTGCTAGGTGCGATTCCAGCAGGCCTTTTAGGGATTGCAGGAGCAGGGTCTTTTATTGGAACGCGTGCGGCATCCGAAGGCGGCGGTAAATGGGAAACAGGAACGCCTGTGACGCTAAATGGTCGTATCGGTTTTCACCCTTATCCTGTGCTTTGGGTTGACGGTGTTGGTCATGTTATTGCTGGTATTGGTAAGGTAAGTGCAGATCCATATATTAAACCGTTTGATGGGCAAGCCGTCCAAGTTCGGGGCGTAAAAATTGTCCGAAATGATTGTTTCATGCTGGGTATTGCTAAGGGCGATATTAAAGTGGTTTCTGAGACTGTTGCCGATATTCCCCCAACAGAAACTCTAGGTGATATCAGCCTCATCGGTGAAATTCTCGACGCACAATGTTTTATGGGAATTATGGATCCCGGTTATGGGCGAACACACCGCGGCTGTGCCACGCTCTGTATACGCGGCGGACAGCCCGTCTTTTTCTCATTGAGCCTAAATAGCGGGGCTACAGGGAGCGGTGCGACGGGCTGCGCTGGTGTTGGTCACTTACTCGCGAATGGAAATGGCGACAAAATTAATAGCGAAATTTTAAATCATATCGCGGTCCCGCTTACATTGGCCGCGCGTCATGAGATGACGGGCAACCTTAGCCGATTAATCTATCAACCCGGAAGTTTGAAAAGGCTTTAATGACTTTAAATTTATTTCTCATTTTTGGTGCCGCTTTTTTCGGCTTTGCGTTGGTCTCTAAACGCATTCAAGGTACAATTTTTACGGCACCGATATTATTCACCTTGGGCGGCTTTCTATTGTCTAAGGCCTTAATGGAAAAAGCCGGCCTTACCTATAATGAAGGGGGCCTGCATGTTCTCGCTGAGTTGACGCTTATTCTAGTCCTTGCTGCGGATTCGTCTCAGATATCTTTATCCGAACTTCGTAAGATGAAAGCGATTCCAATTCGGCTTTTGACGGTGGCTTTGCCTTTAATCATGATATTGGGCACAATTGTAGGCTATCTTATCTTCCCCGGTATCGGATGGTATCAGGCCGCACTTATCGCTGCTATTTTAGCCCCGACGGATGCCGCCTTAGGTGCCTCCCTCTTGGCAGATAAGACTATACCTCTGAAAATCCGACAAGGCCTGAATGTTGAAAGCGGTCTTAATGACGGAATTGCTTTGCCGGCGGTCGTTTTCTTTGCCTGCTTCCTGAATATCACCCATCAATCAGGCGAGGTAAATTGGATTAAATTCTTAAGCCTACAATTAACAATGGGCCCGATTGCAGGTGTTGCTGTGGGCTGGGTTGGCGGGCATCTTATTGCATTGGCCGCTAAAAAGAATTGGATGACATCTGAATTTCAAGGCGTAGCCGCAATTGCGCTCGCGGTCCTCGCCTTTGCTGTTGCGGAAGTGTTTCATGGGAACGGCTTTATCGCGGCCTTTGTGGCAGGGCTAACCTATGGCAACCTCCATGTGAGCTATTCAAAATTCCTGCATGAATTTACTGAGACTGAAAGTCAGTTTCTTGCTTATTTAACGTTCTTCTTGTTCGGCGCCCTCATTCTACCTGAAGCTATTCATCACTTTACGGGGGAGATCATACTCTACGCCTGCCTAAGTTTAACATTAGTGAGGATGCTGCCTGTGGCACTCTCAATGCTCGGTATGAAGCTTGATCTCGCAACGACGGCATTTATGGGCTGGTTTGGCCCTCGTGGATTGGCCTCGCTCTTATTTGCCTTACTCATTCTTGAAGACTTACATGTTGAGCAAGCAGAATTTGTTCAAGCTGTTGTCGCGGCCACAGTCATTCTCAGTATCATTTTGCATGGTATGACGGCCGCGCCGCTTAGCAGAAAACTTGGGCAAGCTCATAGCCGTAAAGAATTACAAACTAAGCCGCAGCTATAACTTTCAACTGCATTTGGGATTAATAATGACCAATTCAAAAGCTACACACGACCATGGTGAAATGCATGGGCATCATATTTTGCACAATAGCGCGATTAATAAATCAACGGCGTTCACATTAGAGGAACGCGAAGACTTGGGCCTTCGTGGTTTGTTGCCCTTTAGTGTTAGCAGTCAAGACATTCACCAAAAACGGGCTCTCGCGAACTTACGCCGCAAAGTTTATGATATTGAAAAGTACATATTTTTAAGCGGCCTTCAGGACCGTAATGAAAAACTTTTCTATCGTATGGTGATTGATAATATCGAAGAAATCATGCCGCTCATCTACACGCCTACAGTGGGTCAAGCTTGTAAGGAGTTTGCGCATATATTTAGACGCTCGCAAGGTTTTTACATCACGCCAGATGATAAGGGCGATATTCGCAAAATACTGGATAACTGGCATGAAGACGATGTTAAAGTCATCGTGGTAACTGATGGGCAGCGTATTTTGGGCTTAGGGGATTTGGGCGCAAATGGCATGGGCATACCAATCGGCAAGCTCGCTCTATATACGGCTTGCGCGGGCATCCATCCGCATCAATGTCTCCCTGTCATGCTCGATGTGGGCACGAATAACGAAGAATTTTTAAATGACCCGCTTTACATGGGCTATCCGCATAAGCGCTTGGAAGGCCAAGCCTATCTCGATTTAGTCGAGGAGTTTGTTGACGCCCTTCAAGATAAATATCCTGATTCATTATTGCAATTTGAAGATTTTTTGACCCCGAATGCCTATAAGCTGCTCGACATTTACCGTGATAAAATTTTGTGTTTCAACGATGACATCCAAGGCACAGCCGCAGTTTCCTTGTCGGGTGTTATCGCCTCTAACCGTGTGACAGGTCATGATTTCAAAGATTTGCGTATCATGTTTTTAGGCGCTGGATCTGCGGCAACAGGTATCGGGGACTTGTTGCTCGCAGCCTTTATGGCAGAAGGGCTGAGCGAAGAAGAAGCCGCTAAACGGCTATGGTTTGTCGATCAACATGGTATTCTTGTGAAAGACCGCGATGATCTCATGCCTCATAACCTTCCTTATGCGCATGATTATCCGCAGCTTGGTTTTGTGGAAGCCATTGAAGCTATTAAACCTCATATTCTTATTGGCGCGACGGGTGCTCCTGGAACCTTCACCCAAGAGGTGATTGAAACCATGTCGAAAATTAACGAGCGTCCAGCTATCTTTGCTTTATCCAACCCGACATCTCGTGCAGAATGCACGGCTGAGCAAGCTTATGAGTGGAGTAATGGTAAAGCCATTTTCACCAGCGGTAGTCCCTTTGATGCGGTTGAGCGCGCAGGCAGAACTCATCAACCTGGACAGGGCAATAATGCCTATGTTTTCCCCGGCATTGGCCTTGGCGCGATTGCGTGTAATGCATCGAGCATTGATGACGGCATGTTCTTGGCCGCAGCAGACGCGTTGGCCCATCAAGTGAGTCAAGACAACCTAGATTCAGGTACCCTATATCCGCCTTTATCAGATATTCGTGAGGTCTCTCTCCATATTGCTGTCGCTGTCGCTGAGAAAGCCTATGAATTGGGCCTAGCGCAATCAAAACGGCCCAAGGATCTTACAGCTCATATCCAGGCCATGATGTACGAACCAAATTATTAATTCTGTCTATGAAAACACCGTGCCCATGTTGCACACTATGAGACGTTTTGGAATTTACGGGAGTATGCGATTCTCAAAGACTGTTAAATGGGGGGATAGCTAGTGAGCACATTGCATATTGTTGTTAAGTTATTATTTTATTTCAATAACTTAGTGAAGGCGACTGGCGG
>CAZFWZ010000085.1:0-10637 GCA_964522765.1 uncultured Caulobacterales bacterium
ATCAAGAATGTCAGAACGATACTGACAAGCAGTTGGATAACGAGCAATACATTGGCCATAGAAGTCTCTTTTGCGGGCTCTTAATATAATTTTTCAGCGGCTTAACCTATGTCGTCTCAATAGGCTAGCCACAGATGGCATTAAAATGAGGCTTTTCAAGAGGATTGGCAACGCTTTCCTACCTTTTGAAACATTGCGTCAAATTTACTTAGTAAAAAGTTTATTGAAGATGATCTTTCTTATTGCAACTCATTCTTAATAACGTTAGTTGGCTGTTATTAAGAATTATTCGCAAGAGAAGGTTATGATTTTACAACTATCTGCATCAAACTTGATGGCACTGCTTTCAGCAGATTGTCGCCTGGCGTCAATTGAGCAGTCGATAAAACGGCTTAATGAGAGCAATACAGTGCAGCAGATTATATTTACCCCTGACATCGCGACACCATCACAAATCAACAATGATCGTACATCCCTTCGTTTTTGGACAATAGACTAGGTTACCCATGAAACTTTACATAACAACAAGCGGCCTTGCAGTTGTTCTATTTGCGCTTGCTTCATCGGCTAACGCTCAATCAAATGATGTTGCGCAAGTAGCGCTCTTGGACGAAATCGTCACGACAGGACAATATTTATCTCTCAACACTGTGAATGCAGTTAAAACCCCCACGCCGCTTGTAAACATTCCGCAGAGCTTGACCATTATCGACGAAATCCAGATTAAAAACCAAGCGCTTACCTCTATCTCGGACATTACGCGCTATTCCGTTGGCGTGAACGCAAGTCAAGGCGAAGGCCACCGCGACGCGATTATCATTCGCGGTAATCAGACCACCGCCGATTTCTATGAGGACGGTGTGCGCGATGATGTACAATATTTTCGTCCCTTTTATAATGTCGAGCAAATTGAGGTATTACGCGGCGCGAATGCGCTTCTTTTCGGGCGCGGCGGCGTGGGCGGCATTATCAATCGCGTAACAAAGAAAGCCGATGGCGAAGAAGTTTTCACAGCCTTGACCGCAAGTATCGATACTTTCGGCGCCTACAATCTCGCAGCAGATTTCAATCGACCTCTATCGGAAAATGTCGCCTTTCGTTTAAATGGGTTTTACGAAGAGCTCAATAATCACCGCGATTTTTATGACGGTACGCGTTTTGGATTTAACCCAACTGTGACAGTTGACGTCAATCCAGACACCGCTCTCACCTTGTCCTATGAGCACCTTGACGACGACCGCGTTGTGGACCGCGGCGTGCCCTCACAAAACGTGGACGGCGGCCCAGATGTGCCGCTTACAGGGTTTGACAACACATTCTTTGGCTCCCCGGACGACAACAACACAACGCTACAAGCCAACATTTTCCGAGCCCGCCTAGATCATAAATTTACAGATTTTCTGCGCGGTAGTTTTACAGCGCAATATGCTGATTATGATAAAGCCTATCAGAACCTTTTTGCCAGCGAAGAAGTGAACGTTGTAAACGGAGCCTTCAGCGAGGTTGAGCTTGACGGCTATCGCGACACGACTGATCGAGAAAACACCTTCTTGCAAGGCAACCTTGTCGGCGAGTTTGAAACAGGCCGCATTGGCCATACCGTCCTAATCGGCGCAGAATACGGCAACCAAGACACGGCTAATGCGCGCTTTGACAATGTCTTTGCTGCCAATGGCGATGACCAGCTTTTCATTCCTTTCACAGATCCACTTGATATTCCCGCTTTCAGTTTCAGCGACCTCTCTCGTAATCGCCAATCGGGCGTCACCGTTTTCTCGGTCTATGCTCAAAACCAAATCAGCCTGACTGAGCAGTTCAAAATCGTATTAGGCGGGCGCTTTGATAGCTTTGACATTGATGTCGATGATTTCGTTGCCGCTGGACAATTCTCTCGCAAAGACGAAGAATTCACCCCTCGCCTCGGCGCGATTTACAAACCTGCCGAGAACGTGTCGTTCTATGCGAGTTATTCCGAAACCTTTCTGCCGCGTTCGGGCGATCAATTCTTAACGCTTGATTTGAATCAATCCCAAACTGACCCACAAAAAACCGAAAACATTGAAGCCGGCCTCAAATGGGACATCCGCCCCGGTTTTAGTTTTACAGGGGCCGTGTTTGACGTGGACCGCAGCAGCGTCGTCACCCTCGATCCAGATAACTCAGACGTACTGGACGTAATTGACGGCAGTACCGTCCAAGGCCTTGAACTGCAAATCCAGGGCGACATCACTGACAACTGGTCCATCAATGCGGGCTATAGCTATCTCGACGGCGATGTCGAGGACCTAAACTCTGACGGCGCAGTTGGCAGCACAGATGGCAATAAACCGCGCCAAACACCTGAAAACACTTTCCATGTTTGGAACAATCTACAAGTTTCCGATGTTCTCGGCTTTGGTCTTGGCGCAACCTATCAAGACAGCTATTTTGTGCGCGAAGACAACTCCGTTGAAGTCCCTGATTATATCCGCTTTGACGCCGCCGCCTATTATGACATCAGCGACGACCTTCGCGTGCAAGTCAACGTCGAAAACCTTTTTGACACCAACTATTTCCCTGACGCACACAGCAATGATAATATCTCCACTGGCAAACCTCTCAATGCGAGATTTACGATTAGCTCGCGGTTTTAACCTCTAGAAACTATTTAATCTTTTTCGATTAAGCTGAGCGATATGCAAGGTTTTTCCCAGCGCCGTATCTTCACGATGCTTATGACTCTTTTAGCGACTCTATTTGGGGCGGCCTTTGGAGTGTATGAACTTCGGGGAGAAGCCGACATATTATCAGACGTTATAAAAATCAGCGCCCTTCTTGCTATAGCCTCAGCTTTTGTAAGTTACACTTTCTGGACATTGACTCACCTTCGCAAGGACAATGTATTGAGAGGCGGCTTGGCGGGACTGCTAACAGCTTTGGTAATTGTGCAAGTCCCATATTTTACTTCGGCTTTTAAGACAGAGGTTTTACGTCTTCACAAGTCGGAAAATTTAGATCTTCTTATGTCTGTTTTTGCCGCGGCGCCCTTTGCGTTACAAAGGGGCTTTGAAACCTTTCAAATCATCAGCAAGGTGTCACTCGCCGCTGTCATATCCAGCGTGATTTTAGGCATTATTATTACGAAGAAAGTTCCGCAAACCTCCGAACAGTAAACACTCCTACAAATCAAATACAGTGTGTAAAAATAACTGTCTTGTAGAGACAAACTGTCTTACAAGACATTATGATAAGACGTATGGTAACTAGACTAGTGGTCGCAAAGCTTATGCAGGTTGGCATGAAAGCCGGGCAGAAGGCGTTTCGGAACAGGAAGTCCGGCAAGGGTCAGGCCAATAGGTCAGATAAGCCTTCAAATAACACCGCAATTGAAAACGGCAACATGACTGATGCCGCCATGCGAGATGTGACCGATAAAGGTAACAGCTAGCTTTTCTCAAAGTTGCGGCTGGGGATAAATTATCCTGCTCACCCTGCCTTTGCAATTTCCGCCAAGCTCTGCATATCTAAACTCGCGCCGCCTATCAGCGCGCCGTTGACGTTATTCACCGCAAGTATGTCTTTGGCGTTGGCAGGTTTTACTGAGCCGCCATAGAGAATGCGCACGCCATCACCAATGATGTCTCTGATATGATTATGCATGGCGTCAATGTCCTCAAGGGTTGGAACTTTGCCTGTGCCGATAGCCCAGATGGGCTCATAGGCGACAACGATATTTCTTTTATCTGCTGGCAAGCTCGCGGCGAGCTGCGCGCTGACAACGGCCAACGCCTTCCCGGCTTCACGTTGCGCGAGGGATTCGCCGACGCAGATGATGGGGGTGAGGCCGTGGCGGCCCGCAGCAGTTGCTTTGGCCTTTACATCGGCGTCCGTTTCGCCCGTTTCGCGGCGCTCTGAGTGGCCGACAATGACATAGCTCGCGCCTGCATCCTTTACCATTTGCGCACTTATCTCACCTGTGTGGGCTCCTGCATCAGCGTGGTGACAGTTCTGCGCACCAATCGCGATTGTGTCAGTCCCTGCTGCCATCGCAGCAATATAAAGCGCAGGCGGGCAGATCAGCACCTCAATGCGGCTGCGTTCAGAAGGAAAGAGAATCGCGTCAAAAGCCGCTGGCTTTAACCTCCAGCTGAGGTCGCCGTGCATTTTCCAATTCGCTGCAATGAGTGGTCTCATGGTTATGTCCTTTATTTGGCCTTCAGTTATCGTGATTTATATGCAGCAATCAAGCTATTTGCGGCGCAAAACGCCCCAAAACTATCGAGTGCGCTTGCGAAGGCGCGCGGCGCTGTCTATGTAGTCTCAAACGCACAAAGGTTTCATCAATGGCAGCTAAAATCGGCAAACAGTCTATCGGCTCAAAAATTCAAGCGGTCATGGTCGGCATATTGATTGGCTTCCTTGTGATTGGCTTTGCCATATGGGGCATTAATGACGTGTTCAGCCCGAGCGCAAAGAACGCTATCGCGAGCATTGGCAAGGCTGAAATTTCAGGCGATGAGTTTGAAACCGCCTTTCGCCGCGAACTAGAAAATATGGCCCGTGATAGCGGCCAATCCTTGTCTCATAGTGAGGCCTATCAGCAAGGTGTACACTCTCAAGTCCTTGCGGGCCTCATTCAGCAACAAGTCATAAATGTTGACGCCGATGACCTTGGTATTGGCGTGAACCGCACCCTCGCCCGCGAAGAAGTATCTAAAATTCCCGTTTTTATTGACGAACTTACGGGCAAGTTTAGCGAGCAAAAATATTTGAGCGCGCTGGCGCAAAACCGAATTAGCCGCGCAGAATTTGAAAGCGATGTCGAACGCGATTTACGCCGCGCGCAAACTATACCTGCAATTGTTGACGGCGTTGAAGCACCAAAAGCCTTTGCCGAGCTTCGCTATAAGTTCCTAACCGAACAGCGCAAAGCGCAAGTTCTTACGATAACGCGCGACGCCGTGCCTGCGCCTGCCGATCCAGATGAGACGACGCTCAAGGCCTTTATTACCGAACGCGCGGCCACTTTTACCGCGCCGGAATATCGCCGCGTAACTCTGCTGCGTATTGAAGACTTTGACCTCACGCCTGACATTACGGTCACGGATGAAGAACTGCGCGCCGCATTTGAATATAAGGTAGAGCTAGGCGAGTTAGGCTCAGGAGAAACACGCGATGTCGTACAGCTTGTCGCTTCAGATAAGGAAGCCGCCGAGAAAGCCGCTGAGCTTCTCAAGACAGATCAAGATCCTGCCATTATCGCGTCTGGATTAGGCCTCATCGAACCCGATATTTACTCAGGCGTAACAGCCCCAGATATTATCGATCCGGAAACTGCTAAGGCTGCCTTTGACATGGCCGATGGCGACATCAAAGTTCTGCTCGGCTCGCTTGGACAGTGGTATGCCGTGAAGGTAACAAGCATTACGCCCGCCGTCGTCCCTGAATTTGAGTCTCAGAAAGAGGAACTCACAGAAACGCTCAAGAAAGAACATGCGAAGGAAAAGCTCTATGACCTCACCACCCTGATTGAAGAAGCGATGGACGAAGGTGCCAACCTTGAAGAGATTGCCGCCAAGACCGGTGTTCCCCTGCAAAGCTTTGATTACATTGATCGCCTCGGCCAAATTCAAAATGGTGTGAAAATGTCAGGCGTCGCCCACCTTCTTGGAGTTGCTGAAGATGACATACTCTTAACTGAAATTTTCACAAATGAACTTGGCTATGAAACTGATTTGTTTGAGACAACTAATGGCGGCTGGGCCGCGGTTCGCACGGACGACATTATAGACAGCACGGTCAAACCCTATGAAGACATTAAAGACCAAGCGAGTGCCATGTGGAAAACACTTCAAATCGATGAGGCGATTAACGAACTCATGCTCGAAACAGCAGGTAAAGCCCAAACAGGCACAGACCTTAGCACGCTTGCCTCTGAAATTGGAGATGGTGCAAAGGTTGAAGATATTGTTCTTGTACGCTCTGCCCCTAATGACCAGCTGGGCCCATCAGTGCAGGTTGGACTGTTAGAGGCGAAAGTCGGGGATGTTGAACGCGGACAAGGTGCAAAACCAATCACCCGTCAAATTGCAAAACTCACAAACATTATCGCCAATGCAGATGGTTTAGCCGGACAGTTTGCAGACGCGCTTCAGGAACAAGCCAGTGTTGCTGTGCGCTCTGATTTACAGCGCGCTTATCAAAACTCGGTAATTGCAGACAATCCGCTTCAGGAAAATCCTGATAAGATTAGATCTCTTCTTGGTCTCGATACCGGCAGCTAATGTCGGGCGAAACCTTACCATGCACAACTGACTTTTCGGCACGCTATAAATTAGAGCAGCCGCAGCTTGTCTATCGCCGCGTGGTTAATGACATTGATACGCCTGTCTCGGCCTATATCAAAATTGCGTTAGGGCAACCCTATGCGTTTTTGTTTGAATCCGTTCAAGGCGGCGAACAGCGCGGACGTTACAGCTTTCTCGGCTTCTCACCCGACATCGTCTGGCGCAGCCATGGGGATAGTAGCGACATAGCACGCGGGGCGGACATAAAAGCAAAACGCTTCACGCCCTTATCTGGCAAACCACTCGAAACACTCCGCGCCTTGCAAGCTCAATCCGCCTTTGATCTTCCCGAAGATATACCGCCAATGGCCGCTGGGCTATTTGGCTATCTCGGCTATGACATGATACGGCAAGTGGAGAACTTGCCGGGCATAAACGCCGATCCTATCGGTACGCCTGACGCGATTATGGTGCGCCCCACCATTGTCGCTATATTTGATCTCATCGCGCAGGAAGTCATTCTTGCAACGGCGGTATATCCCAATGATAAAAGCGCATCCGCCGCATATACTTCAGCCCTGAAACGTCTTGATATCGTCGAGTTGGAAATGGCCAAACCTACAACCTCACTCGCCGTAAGCACCCAAAACACACCCACATTATCGCCCACACTTGGTACCACGGAATCGGCATTTTCAGCCCGCGTAAAAAAGGCCAAAGAGTACATCCTAGCTGGCGACGTCTTCCAAGTCGTGATTGGGCAGCGCCTCTCTAGTCCTATACCCGCCTCGCCGCTCGCCTTTTACCGTTCGTTGCGGCGCATGAACCCTTCGCCGTTTCTTTACATTTTAAACTTTGATGATCACAGTATTGTCGGTTCTAGCCCAGAAATTTTAGTGCGATCCCGCGACGGTATCGTCACCGTCCGCCCAATCGCAGGTACCCGTCCGCGCGGCAAAACCAAAGCCGAAGATATCAAGCATGAAAATGACCTTCTCGCAGACCCAAAGGAATGCGCCGAGCATCTCATGCTGCTCGATTTAGGCCGCAATGACGTTGGCCGAGTGTCTAAGCCCGGCACGGTGACCGTCACAGAACGTTTCACCATAGAGCGCTACAGCCATGTCATGCATATCGTTTCCAATGTTGAAGGCGAACTCAAGGAAGAGCATGACTCGCTCTCCGCTTTATTCGCAGGCTTCCCCGCTGGCACCGTCTCAGGCGCGCCAAAAGTACGGGCGATGGAAATTATTGACGAGCTTGAAGATGAAAAACGCGGTATCTATGCGGGCGCAGTTGGATATATCTCTTGTGAAGGCGAAATGGATACAGCTATAGCTCTGCGCACAGCCGTTATCAAAGACGGTACGTTGCACGTTCGCGCGGGCGCAGGCATCGTCATGGACTCTGTACCTAAGATGGAATTTGAAGAAACACTACATAAAGCCGCCGCGCTCTTTCGCGCCGCCGAACAAAGCGTGCGCTTTGAAACCGTCTCAAAACCCAATAGAGAGAGCTGATGTTACTGGTCATCGATAATTACGACAGCTTTACCTATAACCTTGTGCATTACGCGCAAGAACTTGGGGCCGAGACTCATGTTATGCGCAATGATGACTTATCAGCCGCAGAAGCACTTGCCATGGGCGCAAAGGCCGTCCTGCTATCCCCCGGTCCTTGTACACCTAATGAAGCGGGAATATGCCTCGAACTTCTTCGCTATGCACCAGACAATTTGCCTATTCTTGGCATTTGCCTTGGCATGCAATCCATGGGGCAAGCTTTTGGCGGCAAAGTCATTCGTGCTAAGCAGATCATGCACGGCAAAGTCTCGCCTATACATCACGATAGCTCTGGACTTTTCAAAGGCCTAGAGAATCCTTTTAACGCCACACGTTATCACAGCCTCTCTGTTGAACGAGAAAGCCTGCCTGATAGTCTCGTTGCAAATGCGTGGGTCGATGACGGCGAAATTATGGGTATTCGCCATAAATCAAAGCCTATCCATGGTCTTCAGTTCCACCCAGAGTCTATTGCGTCTGAAAACGGTCACGCCCTCATCGGTGCGTTTCTCAAGATTGCGGGCATCAAAACGTGAGTTTATCACCCGATATATTTAAAATTCTCGCGGCAGGAGACCGGCTCAAGCCTGAAATCTTAGACGTAGCACTGACAACAATTCTGGCGGGCGAGAGTAATGACGCGCAGGTGGCGGCCTTACTCCTTGGCCTCGAAGCTGTTGGTCTTACGGCTACTGAAATTCGCGTCGGAACAGATGTCATGCGCCGTCATATGACGCCTGTTCACATTGAGTCCGACGTTATCGACATTGTCGGAACAGGTGGTACGGGTCTGCATACGCTTTCAATCTCAACAGCCTGCGCGCTTGTGTGTGCGGGTGCGGGAGCGAAAGTCGCCAAACATGGCAACCGCGCGGCGAGTAGCCTAACAGGAACAGCGGACACGCTCTCCACCCTTGGTGTGAACCTCGCGATTAACCCTGAAAAGGCGGCTGAGTGCGTCGATAAAGCGGGCGTTGGCTTTCTGTTCGCGCCCAATCATCACCCTGCCATGCGCCATGTCGGCCCAGCCCGCAGAGCGCTTGGCGTAAGAACGCTATTTAACCTGCTTGGCCCGATGAGTAATCCTGCGGGCGCGAAGCGTATGCTGCTCGGCGTGTCTGAGGACCGTTTCCGCCGCCCAATGGCTGAAGCCCTGCTAGAGCTCGGCGCGGAGCATATTTGGGTTGTGCACGGTGATGACGGCCTTGATGAGATCACCACGACTGGCGCAACAAATGTATCCGAAGTTAAAGGCGGCGTAGTTCGTGATTTTACGATATCGCCGCAAAGCTACGGCTTTGAACTTACGGCGATAGATGCCCTTCGCGGTGGGCCGCCAACAGAGAATGCGCTTGCCCTCACCGAGCTTTTAGGCGCACAGCACTCAGCCTACCGCGATATCGTACTGCTTAACTCTGGCGCAGCGCTGATGATTGCAGGCATTGCCACAGACATAGCTGCAGGCATTGATATGGCCGCGGCCTCTATCGATGACGGCAAGGCACGCAAGGCGCTCGATGATCTGATAAAGGTGTCCAATGGCTAGCTTGCAAGAAAATACGCTTATGGACGCGCCAGATGTGCTTAAGAAAATCGCGGCTTATAAAGCCGATGAGGTTAAAGCCCTTAAGAAACGCACAAATATTAAAGAGCTACGCGCCTATGCCGCGCGACGCTCCGCGCCGAAAGGCTTTGCCGCTGCATTGAAAAAGGCCGCCAAAACAGGCCCTGCGCTTATCGCCGAAGTCAAAAAGGCCAGTCCGTCCAAGGGTATTATTCGCGGCGATTTTGACCCTGTGAATATCGCGCTGTCTTACGAAGTCGGCGGGGCGGCCTGCCTCTCTGTGCTGACGGATGGCCCCGGATTTCAAGGTAGCAACCAAATTTTCAACCAAGTGCGTAAAGCCTCCCCCCTGCCGATGCTGCGTAAGGACTTCATGCTTGAGCCCATTCAAATCACAGAATCTCGCGCGCTTGGCGCAGATTGCATATTGATAATAATGGGCATGATTGATGATAAAACCGCCAAATCACTTATGCGAGAAGCCAAAAGGCTAGGTATGGACGCCCTTGTCGAAACCCATGACGAAGCCGAATTAGAGCGAGCCATAGCGCTTGGCGCAACGCTTATCGGGATTAACAATCGCGACCTACGGACGTTCAACACGACCTTAGACACATTCTTCAATCTAGCGCCCAAAGCGCCCAAAGACGCGCTGCTCGTCGCAGAAAGCGGTATATTCACTCCAGATGATGTACTCGCCCTCACTGAAAACGGGGCGCAAGCATTTTTAGTGGGGGAAAGCCTCATGCGGCAGGATGATGTGGCGGAGGCGACGCAGCGGCTAATTGGACGCAAAAAACATAATAAGTGACAGCAGAAAATAGAAGCTGATAAGTATAATTAACGGCAACAGAATCCCTATTATCCAAGCGCGCCGTTTAAGCCGCTGAACAGCTTTATCTCGTTTGGCAAGTTTATATTGCGCTTTCGCATCAACTGATTTCGCTCGCGTAAAAATCACACAACGTAAAACGCGTTTGCGCATGACTTTGTGTTCTAGGGCTCCACCCAAAGCATAGGGGTTATCATCATAAACCGCAGGATAGTTAGATTTTAGATGACCGACGTATTCCTGTTCGGTCTTGATGGCCCACATCATCAAGAACAAGAATACGCCCATAAATAAAACTAGGCCGCCTAGGAAAACGAACACTTCAATCATAATCAACCTTTAACTTCCCGATTGTGCCTGTAAAGCCTGTTGACAAACAATCAGAACATTGCCAGAACAGAATCGCATGTTGC
>CAZFWZ010000086.1:0-9967 GCA_964522765.1 uncultured Caulobacterales bacterium
GAAATACGGCGCCATGTCATATCTGTGACGTGAAGAAGGCCATCAATACCGCCCAGATCCACGAACGCGCCGTAATCGGTGATATTTTTGACAACGCCTTCGCGGACTTCGCCTTCAGCCAGCTGGCCAACAAGCTCCGCGCGCTGCTCGGCGCGGCTCTCTTCAAGGATAGCGCGGCGCGAGACGACGATGTTGCCGCGTGAGCGGTCCATTTTCAAAATCATGAACGGCTGCTCCATGCCCATCAAAGGCGCGATGTCGCGTACGGGACGGATGTCAACTTGTGACCCCGGTAAGAAAGCATTGATAGAGCCAAGGTCAACGGTAAAGCCGCCTTTAACGCGGCCAACAATCGTACCCGGTACAGGCTCTTCTTTTTCAAAGACTTTAGCGATTTTAATCCAGCTTTCCTCGCGGCGAGCTTTCTCGCGTGAGAAGACAGCGTCGCCAAGGGCGTTTTCGATACGCTCTAGATAGATATCAACATCGTCACCAACTTTGACTTGGTCGTCGCTGCCGGGAGTATAAAATTCGCGCATTGGGATACGGCCTTCGGTTTTAAGGCCTACGTCAACAATCACCATATCTTTTTCAATGGCGGTAACGCGTCCGGTAACAACCGAACCTTCATCCATAGAATTGGTTTCAAGGGAGGCTTCCAGCATGGATGCAAAATCAGATGTGGAAGGTGTTAAGGAGTCGCTCATAAGAGGCTCTCTCGTGTGTTATGCCAGTAGGTCATGTCATCATGCCCACGGTCTGGTCCCGCCAATCGGGACGTATCATATTCAGGGCTGGACCTTGTCCATACGATGAATGTCGCGCCTATAGGGGAAAGGGGGTCGTGATGCAAGGGGAAGAGGGCTGGAAACACGCTCATATGTGGCCGCGCCGTTTGCCCAAGATTTGCGCGCGGGTCAGGGGCTAATATCAACTTTCTGTATTTTTACCTACAAGGGTCGGTTTTTCGCTTGAAGTTTTAAATACCATGTGTTTATCTATCTACCACTAGATAAACACATGGTATTTAAAACTATACTGTTTCACCTAGCTTTTTTTAAACTACCCCTGTTCCTGAAAGGACAATGACATGATTGGATATACTACTATTGGTGTCAAAGACATCGAAGCGGCGAAGAAGTTCTATACAGAGCTTTTTGATGCTGAGGTTCTTGTTGATGTAGGCCGCCTTGCGATGATCGGCAAAGATATTGCTGAGCCTAAAATCGCTGTATGTGAGCCATTTGACGGTAATGCCCCGAGCTGTGGTAACGGCTCTATGGTCGCATTCCCAGGCGGATCTCGCGAAGGTGCAGACGCACTCTATCACAAAGCTATCTCACTCGGCGCAACATGCGACGGTAAGCCAGGCCCGCGTATCGAAGATGTCTTTTACGGCGCCTATGTTAGAGATGCTGACGGAAACAAACTTTGCTTCTTTGACTTTAGCTAGTCACGAAAAATGATTGAAACGCGAGATATTTTATCTCGCGTTTTAACACGTTGTTCCGAAGACACTCTGGGATGATTTATTTATAATGACCACTCAAAAACATATTAAATCATCATTCGAAACTTCAGCTATAACAGGACGGGTCAAAGCTGACCTTAATTACATTAAACCCGATACAAAACTTGCCCCCGAAGTCTTTTACTCGGGCGGGTCTACGCCTCAAAAATATAATGACGCTTACGCCTTTATGCCGGCGATGATCGAAGATGGGCGAGACCGCGCTAAATCATACGGTATCCATAAACAGGGCTTTGAGTTGGTTAAATTCCCAACTGCGAATACTGACTTTGGTGCCCCAGAGGCGATTGAAGGTCTCTATTATAATGAAGTTTCCGCGATTGTTCGCAACACGACTGGCGCAAAGCATGTTTTCGTCTTTGATCATACAATAAGGCTTGGAAAAACAGATAGCCTTCGCAAACCAGCCCATCATGTTCACAATGATTATTCAGAAAAAACAGCTCATTCACGAGCAGAAGAAATGATCGGAAAAGCACAATTTTTGAAAATGAAAGGCCGTAGGATGATTCAAATTAATGTCTGGCGGCCTTTAATTGACATTGTTCAGCGCTCACCCTTAACCTTTTGTGAGGCGAGTAGTATTCAACCAGAAGATCTCATTCCTGCAAAGATTCATTTTCCTGATACAGATCACATTGGCGAAATATACGCCTTGCGCAAAGCGGCCCACCAACGATGGGTCTATTTTTCGCAGATGACACACGATGAAGTTGTTCTGATTAAGGGGTATGACAGCCTAAAAGACGGGACCGCACGATTTACACCGCACACGGCGTTTGAATATCCAGATCAAGATCCAAATATTGGCCCCCGCAAAAGCATCGAAACGCGCACATTTGCATTTTATTAAAACCCATAAGCCTGACTCAGTTTTGCGGGTCCGTATTAAAACCTAAGTTAGTCTTTCCAAAGTTTTGGACGATGTAGACGACGGTCGCAATGCCTGCGTAACCTAATATAAAGTGGGTGAAATCAAGAACCCAAAGTCCCTTTGATGAGCCTTCGAAAAGTACAGCGTTGCCCAACACGGGCATTGCGATCATAACAGAGATAATCCCTGCAATAATTTGGTGCTCCCAAAAGGTCTTGGCACGTGCGATGCGAAGCAAGAGAAACAGGCCAAAAACTTGAACGGCGCTAATGAGGTAAGTGAAAACGGTTTGAATATATCCACGAGCTTCCGCCATGACTATCAGCTCTTCCTCAGTGCGCTCGATTAACTGCTGCCAGACATCATCTAATATGGTCGCATACCAAATATAACCCCATTGGGTGAAGGCGATGGTCGCTAAGGTAATCGCGAGAAAAATTCGAAGTTTCCCTAATACAAAGATATGTTTCAACATGCCTCTCAATGCTCCTCATGAAATTTTGCGCGCGCCGTATACTTGGCTTGACCTATAGGCAAGCAAAGGATGTGCCGAAAGGGAAGGGTGTTCCAAAAATTTTGATATGTCGGTGCTCAGAGCCGCTCTGATGGCTGTTAGCGTTGCTGTAAAAGGCATAGAATTTGCACCGACATATACAAATCATGATGCAATTTGAAGAAAGGTGATGTGATGTTACAAAACTGGACAGACGAATTTTCTAAGGCCTTTAGGAAAAAAGTGTTTACGTTTGATCATGGCATCAATGAAACAAACTTGTTTACGGATGACGCGCTCATTAACTTGATAGCTAAACATCCACCCCATTTGACGGATGTCTGTACAATGGGCTCAACGCAAGACACAAAATACCCAGGAAAACTCTTAACGGGTGACTTTCGTGACCTCAGTGCTGAGGAGATATTCATGGCCGCCAAAAACGGTAACATTTGGATAAATCTGCGGCGGGCTATGAATGTACATGCTGAATACAAAGACGTTTTGGATAAAATGTACGGCGGTATTGCAGAGAAGACCGGGAAGAAAGCTTTCAATGCCAATGGCGGTATTTTGATTACATCGCCGGTTGCGCGAACTCCTTACCATTTTGATAAAACAGAGACCATTTTATGGCATCTCAGAGGCCCGAAGCGTATATTCTTCTACCCTGTAACGCCGAAGTTCATCCCTGATACAGCTTATGAAACGGCTGTGCTGGATATGGTGGAGGATGACCTTCCTTATGACGAAAGCTTTGACAAAGAGGCTCACATTATTGACCTTAAAGAGGGAGAGGCTGTGACGTGGCCACTAAGCTCTCCCCACCGCGTGGAAAATATGGGGTTTTGTGTGTCTGTTACGACGGAGTTCTCTTCTAAAGAAAGCGCATTGAAGAACGCCGCCATGACAGCAAATGCAACGATGCGGCATAAGATGGGCTTTGATCCATCTTGGACGGATGCGTCGCCCATTGGGCGCGCTCTGCAGTCGTCTTTTGGGCTCGTTCTCAAAAAGACAGGCCTGGCAAAGACAATAGAAAACCACGACTATGTTATGTTTAAACTCAGCTCTGACGCGCCTGGAAACATAATTGAAGTAGATCCTTTTATCAGGAATTTCTAATACTCAGCCACGCCTAAATAAATGCGATTAATTATAGACGGGAAACAAATCTTGCCGCGCGCTATATTGCACCCATTAATGCCAAAAGCTGGAAGCGCGAGACGGCTTCGTCATTCTCAGCGAGGATAAGATTGATGTCCGCATCAAACAAGTTCTGCTGAACCGTTAAGACATCAAGAGATGTCGCGAGACCTGCGTCTCTTTGCTGGACGATAGCCTCATAGGCTGTTTGAGAGGCTGTCTTTTGCAATTGATTTGGGACTTGGCTTCGGCGCGCGGATTGGACGTTCTCCCAGAGCTGCTCAATACGCTCGTTAAGGTTATTATAAAGTTCGCGGGACTCCAGCATAGCGCGTGATTGCGCGAGAGCGGCTTGGCGTACGCGGGATTTATTTTCGCCGCCAGAGAGCAGGGGTACGCTCAAATTTAGTAGAACCTCAGCGGCTGTATCCCGGCGAATAGTTTCCGATTGCCCGCCGGCGGCTCGCAAGACGCCTTGCAGGGCTAATTTGGGCCGCCCAAACGATTTGGCTACAGCGACATTGTGTAAGGCATCCTCCGCCAGTGTCTGCGTTGCGCGAATCTGCGGATTATTTTGTTGAGCGATCGTTTTTATCTCTTGCAGCGAAGCTGGCAAGGTGACGCTAGACACGGGTAAAAGTGACGGCGCTTCGCCGCCAACTAATTTTCTATAATTACTTTCACTGGCCCCTAAACTCGCGCGGGTGTGTTCAAGACGCGCCTCAACGGCGGCCAAGCGGGCCTCCACAAGAGCGGCATCTGTCAGCGTACTCTCTCCGGCGTTTACCAAAGCGCCTACGGTGCGTTGCTGCTCCTTTAACAACTCCACGTTCTGAGAATAAACTTGGATTAACTGGCGATCACGGATGACGTTAAGGTGTGCAATAGCGGTTTCTTGTGAAACAGCACTCTCAACGGAATCATAATTGGCTTTCGCGGTTTCTATACCGGTCTTTGCTACATTTTTTTGAGCCGTTATTCGCCCTCCCTGATATAATGGCAGAGACAGACCCAGGCTTGCGGAACGGCGCAGACGAAAGTCATTTGAAGTCCTATCCACAACATCAAACACTGTGTTGGATTGGGTTGGGCCCACGACACCATCAAGGTTGAGTTTGAACCGGCCTTGGGCTTTGGCCTGAATTAGGCCTTCTTCAGCTTCCTGTATTTTTAGATCTTCGATCGCAAGGCGTGTTGATTGATCAAGCGCTTGGCTTAGCGAGCTATTTATTGACACAGCCGACAATGAAGCGGGCGCACTTGCAATTGCAGGACTGTAAGGGGCCGTTTGATTTTGCACGTTTTGACGTGCGGCTGATACCTCAAAAGAATTTACTGTAGGCGCAGTTTCTATGAAAGCCCTCGGATTAGATATTGCGCGAACGGGCGGTGAGGGGAGCTCGCCGTCAAGCTGATGACTTAATTGCTGCGCGTGTGCGGGCGCTGCATAATACGGCGCCGTGCGGGCAGGCGATGAAGACACTGGCGCCAATAGCGGCGCGGCGGCGTCGTCAAGCTGGTGGCTGAATTGCGAAGGGCTCAGGCGCGCCTCAGCTGTGCTGCGGGTATCTGATATAGCGCGGGCTTGCGATAAAGGGCCCGCCGCGTCAAGTTGATGGCTTAAACGGTTCATCATAACGCCGCTTTGCGTATCGGCGCGGTAATTTTGATATGCACGGGGGCCTATATATTGCGGCGCGGTAGACAGGCCGCGCAAACTTGGAACCGCATTATTTTGCGCATGTTTAACATAATATCCAGACGCTGGGGTGGCTGGCGGATAGGCCGGCGCGTAGCCTGCGGAGTTTATGCGGCTAAAAGCGCTTTGCGAAACATTCGGCTTTGAACCTTCAGCTAAGCCGCAAGAGCTAAGCCCTAGCCCTAGGCTTGATATAATAAGCACGCGCAGGGATGAGTTTTGAGACCAAGTCCTCATGGCTCTAACCGTCCCTCATTGTTTTCTTGAGTGTGTTTTTAAGCGGGTTCAATAAATAATTCAGAACAGAGATTTTTTCCGTTTGAATAAAAATGTCTGCAGGCGTTCCCGGCAATAAAGATTGCCCCTGTAGTTTAGGCAATTGACTATCCGGGATTTCGACGTCGACAACAAAATAGGGTAATCCCGTAATTTGATCAATTATGCTATCGGCGGATATATAAGACACAGTGCCGTCAAGTTCCGGGGCGAAGCTTTGTTTTAAGGATGAAAAGACGACATTTGTGTCCTGACCTATGGTCACGTCGTCGATGTCTTTGGGCGTAACTCTCGCTTGAATGACAAGGCTTTCGCGTTCCGGAATGATTTGCATGATTTCTTGACCCGGAGCGATAACGCCGCCGATTGTAGAAATACTCATTTCATGAACAACACCCGATATTGGCGCGCGGACATCTACAAGTTTATTTTTACTGGAGATGGTTTTTAAAGCTTCAGAAAAACTGTCGGATTGAGTTTCTGCCAAACGTAAGTCGGTGAGCACTTCCTCATTGCGAAGCCTTTGAACTTGATCAATTTTAATTTGGTTTTCTCTCACCGAATTGCCTAAGCCCTCACGGCGTGATTCCAGCTTTGAAACTGAATTCATCAAACGTGTTCTATCACGTTCTAATTGAGTCACGCGGTTACGAGAGACGAGGTTTCGGCTCAATAACTCCTTCATTTTTGCTAATTCTTGAATGACCATATCGAGTTCAGATGTCGCAAAATCTATTTCTGAAGCCAGCCCACGATCTTCATCGCGCAGCTGTTGAATGCGCTGCATATATTGGTCAATTTCCCCGGTTAAAGCACTGCGCCGGGCTTGAAATAATTGCTCTTGCCCGCTCATGGCTAAACCCACCTTTGGGGTACCGCGCATGCGTGATAAAGCCGGGGACCAGATAATTCGATCTTGGTTTGTTTTTTCAGCAACTAACCGATTGATGAGAGCTCGGTTTTCATAAAAATTCGTTTCAGCCGCATTCAAATTGGCATTTATAATCGTTGAGTCTAATTCCAAAACAGTCTGATCTTTAGAAACTACATCGCCTTCTTTGACACGAATATCGCTGATGATACCGCCTTCAAGATGCTGAATAATTTTAGGCTTTCCTTCAACCGCAACCTGTCCTGATGCAATCACAGCGCCTTGAATTTGAGCCAAGATTGTCCAGCCGCCAAACACAACTGCCAGCAGAAAGACTGTTAAATAGCTATAACGAAGATATGTATTCAAGGACTGAAAGGATCCATCTGATTGCCGTTTTGGCGCCGGTCCGCGGGCAAGGGCGCGCCGGTCCGTACGCCTGCGCTCGGAGACGGGCTGCGCCGCAGGTGCTTTTTGACGTTGTTTTTTAGCCGGTTTTTGTTTTGGCTGTTTAAGCTTTTTTATCGGCGTCGCAGCTTTGCGGTCTTTGAGGGCTTTTAAGAAAGAGGGTTTCTTCGGTCCACCCTCGCGTGCGGCTGCCCGCTTTGGCGCGAAATTACCTAAATTTGGCCCGCCTTGTGTTAAGGGCCCTGTATGCATTATCTGATGTGTCATCTTAAGACGCCTGACGAGTAAAAGGGGGTTTTGCAGCAGGCGCATTGACGGATGGCCGGGCCGCTTTATCCACTGATTGGTTTTGAGACTGGGTTTGTGACCGATGAGCGTGCTGTGCAGCTCGTGCGCGTTGTTGAGCCTGCCGTATTTGCGACGTGGCCTGGGCCGCAGGTTTGCCTATATTGAAGACCTGCTCTTTCAATCCATATTTTTCCTGTTGCCCACCATTTAAGACAAGCACTTTATTGACGGCCGCCATGGCTGTTGGACGATGCGAAATAATAATGACGGTTTTACCTTGAGACCGCATATATTGAATCGCGGCGTTTAGGGCCGTATCTCCTTGCGTATCTAAATTGGAGTTCGGCTCATCGAGAACAACGAGGCAAGGATCTCCAAAGACCGCCCGCGCGAGCGCAACACGCTGGACTTGGCCGACAGATAAAACTAATCCGCCCGCACCCAATTTTGTATTATAGCCATCGGGCAGGCTCAGAACGAATTCATGAAGCCCCGCGATTTGAGCGGCGCGAATGGTCATCTCAGATGAAATGTTAGGACGGAAACGCGAGATGTTTTCACCTATCGTTCCATCGAATAGCTCTACCGTTTGCGGTAGATAGCCAATATGCTTACCCAGCTCAACATTTTCCCATTGATCCAGCGTGGCTCCATCAAGCCGTACAGCGCCCATTTGCGGCGTCCATATGCCGACAAGCAGTCGTGCCAAGGTAGACTTTCCCGATCCGCTATGTCCTAAGACACAGAGACCATCACCGGGGGCAAGGTCAAAGTTTATGCCTTTGACCGTTGCTTTTTTAGCTCCAGGAGGTCCCGCAGACATAGCTGATACGCTCAGCTTTCCTGTTGGCTTTGGCAGGGCGACTTTTTCAATGCCTTCCGGTAAAGCCTCGTAAAAGCTATTGAGGTCACGATAGGCGTTTTTCGTTTGAATATAATTACGCCATTGACTGATAATCATTTGGATAGGGGCGAGGGCTCGGCCTAAGATTATAGATCCGGCAATCATGGCGCCGGGCGTTACAATTCCTTGAACCGCTAAGGCGGCGCCCAAACCCAAAATCGCGGATTGCAGAAACATTCTAAAGGCTTTTGACATCGCGGTTGCGCCGCCTGAAATGTCACTCGCGGATAGGTCGCTTGCTTCGCCTTGGGCTTTGATACGCGCCCATCTTTGGCTCATATCTGCGACCATACCCATAGAGACGACGGTTTCGGAATTCTGATACATCTTTTGCGAAAAACTATGGCTGTGCGCTTTCGCGTTTTGTGCCTTGGCTTCACTTTTTCTGGTTCTGAGTTCCGCCAGAGCCGCAATAATAAGAACAACGACAGCTCCGAAAATCGCGAAGACGCCTAATGTCCAGTCAATCATAAAGATAACGGCGATATAAATAGGTGTCCAAGGGATATCGAAAAATGTCGTTGGTGCAGGACCTGTCAAAAACCTCTTTATGACTGCCAAGCTTTGTAGAGGGTTTTGTCCGGGTTTTATGTTGCCTTTAGTGCCTTGCGACAGCCAGTTTTTAAATAATGGCGCACTGAGTTCACTTTCGACATAATTACCAATTCGAATAAGAATACGTGATCTCAGAAAATCAAGTAAACCCATGAAACCATACATAAGGACCATCAAAATTGAGAGCGCCACAAGCGTTGACATACTCTGACTTGTTATGACGCGGTCATAAACTTGAAGCATATAAAGGGGGCCAGTCAGCATCAAAACATTGACGCATAGACTCAATAAACCGACACCTATCCAAGCTTGACGCATGGATGAAAGCGTTAATCGCACAGGCGATTGCTTAGCCTCAGGGGCTTTATATTTCTTATTCGTCACCAACATTCACTCTTATGTTTTTTTTAATTATGAGACATATTGCGCATAAAATGATTTAAATTTGGATAATCGATTTATAAATTGACGCGTTCACCTCAACCAAAACATACTAAATGCCTTAATTATCGGTGTTTTCGGGGCCTATATTTGTGGGCGTAAATGTTCAAAACGCACGAGGTTATTTATCGAAACGAGCCATAATCTTATGGCAGATCATGAAGGATATGGGTGTGTCGCCCCCGTATTCTATTGATAATGTCTGACCCTATTTTATGTAATTGGCTTCTATGTACTCGGCGGCTTAATCAGCTTTTTTAAAAGAGTTTTGGAGCCAAAACCTGCGTTTATATAAAATTAAGCATCATGTTTCCAATTATGGCACAGGATTTGCTTCCTCCTACTCGAACACGTTATTAGTAATAGGGAGTAGGTCGTGGCAGTTTTTTTATTTAGTTTAGGTGATGATGTACATAAGGGAAAGGCTGGGGAGTATAATCAAGTTGATTATGATGCTCCGCTATCTGAATTTGCGATTTAT
>CAZFWZ010000087.1:0-9912 GCA_964522765.1 uncultured Caulobacterales bacterium
CATTACCAATGATGCGCTCTACCACTGAGCTACCGCGGCTTTTCAATAACTTAGCTCTTTCGGAGCTTAAAATATGTAACCAAAAGCCATTTACCGCTGCCCTGATTTCAATAGATAGTTGCCAATATGTCACCAGAATTATCTGAATCAATTGGATTAGGACAATTACACCGTTTTAGAAGTCCGTAGCAACACAAAAGGTAGGAAAATATCACAAAAACTGAGCCGCAATTACAGGTGTAATGTGATCACGTGATGGCAGACTGCATGATGCCTTGTCCATTAATAACGCCGCCAGCTGCGCAGCCGTGTTGCAAGCCTCGATGCGTTTTGCAAAGGTCGTAAGTGAAACGAGTTCGCGCTGCAGAAAAAATGTGGCTTATATCCTAACAACCAAGACTAACGTTAATTATACCTTTCGTTAATTATAACTTTTCAAAATGTTATAAAATACGAATCAGAAATTATACCGAATAAAACCCACTGGAATGTAAAATGAGCGAAGTATCACGTAGAACAGTCATTGGCACAATGTTATATGCCTCTGGCCTCACATCGGCGGGCGTTCTTTCAAGCTGTGGCGGGGGTGGGTCTTCGAACTCATCTTCTGGCGCGCAAGCGACCGCACGCCCTGAAAGCCTGCTTGACGATATCGAATTCTTGCTGGCACCTGACCAAAATGGCGTCATGTTGCCTCTTGGTTTTAGCTCACGTATTGTCGCGCGTTCGGGAGAGGCGCCCGCCAGTTCATCGGATTATATCTGGCACGACGCCCCAGACGGAGGGGCTATATTTGAGACTGATACGGGGGGCTGGATATATGCCTCCAACTCAGAACGCTCGAACGGTCGGGGGGGCGTGGGGGCTTTAGTTTTTGATGACGCTGGTAACGTTATAGATGCTTACTCCATATTGTCAGGGACAGACCGAAATTGTGCGGGGGGAGCGACGCCTTGGGGAACGTGGCTATCTTGCGAGGAATCCTCAAGAGGAAGCGTTTGGGAATGTGATCCCAACGGTATCAACCCCGCGGTTAGAAGGTCTGCTTTGGGAGCTTTTACGCATGAAGCTGTGGCGGTTAATCCAGAGACAAATATACTCTACATGACAGAGGACCGCAGTAGCGGATTGTTCTATAGATTTATTCCAGATGGCAATACTGCAGCAGGTATTCCCGATCTAACATCAGGCAGGCTGCAAGCCGCGATTGTAGATTTTTCTACAAATGCCGTCACATGGGGAGACGTTGAAGATCCTCAGGGAGACCGTCAATCCACCCGCCGTCAAGTTGAAGGGGCAACGGAATTTAATAGCGGGGAAGGCATTGTTTTTTACGACAATGTTGTCTCTTTCACAACAAAAGGGGATAACCGCATTTGGGCTTATCAAACCGATAATGACATTATGAGCGTTATTTATGATCAGGAAACATCACTAAATCCTATCCTAAGCGGTGTGGATAATATGACGTTGTCCAAAGAGGGTGAGCTTATTATCAGTGAAGACGGCGGGGATTCCCAAATTGTAGCCATCACAAAAACGGGGCGAATACTGCCGATTGTGCAATTGGTTGGGCATGAGTCTTCGGAACTCACAGGGCCTGCCTTTTCACCTGACGGGAAGCGCCTTTATTTTAGTTCCCAGCGCGGCACGGGCGGGGATTCTGATGACGGGTTGACGTTTGAGGTGTCAGGTCCATTCCACAGTTAGGTGTTCCTACAGCATCAAACAAATTTTATGCAGAAAAATAAAAATACTCCTCTATAACTCATAGAAAAATGGGAGCATTGATATGAGCATAACGAACGCTACTGATCCAAAAGGCTATTGGAAAGCGACTATTCGGCTGACCATCACTTTGCTTATCATCTGGTTTCTGGCTTCATATGGCGCGGGCATTATTTTCCGTGAAGATTTGGATGAGTTCTCCATTGGGGGTGCGCCGCTCGGCTTTTGGTTTGCGCAAAACGGATCTATCTATGTCTTCCTCGCGCTCATTGTTACTTACTGCCGCAAAATGACGAAATATGAGAAAATATTTGGTGTGAAAGGCTAGAGTTTAACCATGGATCAGACCTTTTGGACTTATTTTTTCGTCGTTACGACATTCGGCCTTTATATAGGTATCGCCATTTGGGCACGCGCAGGTTCGACCAAAGATTTTTATGTGGCTGGGCATGACATTCATCCTGCGCTTAACGGTATGGCGACAGCTGCGGATTGGATGTCTGCGGCGTCATTTTTATCCATGGCAGGATTGATTGCGTTTCTGGGATATGGCGGATCGGTCTATCTTATGGGTTGGACTGGCGGCTATGTTCTACTTGCGCTGCTCCTCGCGCCTTTTCTTCGTGAATTTGGCAAGTTTACCGTGCCAGACTTTGTCGGAGATCGATATTATTCCAAAACCGCGCGCGTCATCGCCGTAATCTGCGCGCTGATGGTGTCCTTCACCTATATTGCAGGGCAGATGAAAGGCGTGGGCGTGGCGTTCTCAAGCTTCCTAGGTGTGCCGTTTAATGTCGGTATCTTCATTGGTTCCGCGATTGTGTTTTTCTACGCTGTGCTGGGAGGCATGAAAGGCATTACCTATACGCAGGTCGCGCAATATGTGGTGCTCATTTTCGCCTATACTGTGCCGGCGATTTTTATCTCTATCACCATTACGGGCAATCCCATTCCGCAGCTCGGCTTCATTGGAAACTCAGTCGGAACGGATGTGAGCATGCTTGAAAAACTCAATACCGTTGTGACTGATTTAGGTTTTACGGAATACACGTCGACGACAAAATCTAAAATAGATGTATTTTGCATCACGGCGGCATTGATGTTCGGGACCGCCGGCTTGCCTCATGTCATTATTCGTTTTTTCACTGTCAGTTCAGCCCAAGCGGCGCGTAAATCAGCGGGCTGGGCGCTTATGTTCATTGCGCTGCTCTATACTGTTGCGCCTGCCGTTGGCGCTTTTGCGCGGATGAACTTTGTCGATACGGTCAATGAAGCGACTTACATCGCAGACGATGAAAATTACGAGGTCCGCGCGGCCGAAATTTTAGCGAGCGGCGGAAAGCCTGTACCTGTCTGGTATAAAGATTGGGAAAAAACAGGACTGCTGAAATATGAAGATTTAAACGGTGACGGCCTCATGCAATACCGCGGGCCAAACGCGCCTGACGGGATAAAAAATGAAGTGGATCCGAACCGCGATATCTTCGTACTCGCCAATCCGCAAATCGCCAATTTGCCGGGATGGGTTGTTGGGCTTGTGGTGGCGGGCGGCTTAGCCGCTGCGCTGTCGACGGCAGCGGGACTCTTGATGGTGATTAGTTCTGCCGTGTCGCACGATCTTTTGAAACGCACATTCACGCCGCAGATGACGGAAAGACAAGAAATGCTTGCGGCAAGACTAGCCGCGGCGGCGGCCGTTATCGCGTCCGCCTTGCTGGGCGCATTTGCGTCTTCGCTGCCCTTTGTTGCGCAAGTGGTCGCTTTTGCATTCGGGATTGCGGCGGCGTCCTTATTCCCGATTATCTTTCTGGGTATATTCTGGAAGCGCATGAACCAGGAAGGGGCTATCGCCTCAATGCTTTTTGGTCTCATGTCGACTGTTGCCTATATTAGCTATTTCAAATTTATGGGCGGGGCAGAAGACGATTGGTGGTTTGGCGTCTCGCCTGAAGGTATAGGTTTTGTCTTTATGTGGATTTCAGCCATTATCGGAATCGGGGTTGCGCTGCTCAGCGCGCCGCCGCCGCAATATATTCAAGACTTGGTTGAGGATATTCGGGTTCCCGGAACGCGGGCGCCGCATGGACTTGCTGATAGTGGTATGGCACCTTCGGCCTCGTCAAGACCATAGGAAATTGCGTAAAAAATCAGGCCGAAATCACAAAATTATGGGCTCAAATCACCTTTTTTAGGCCTCAAATCACCTTTTTAAGCCTGAAAACACTACATTTTTGGAGAAAAACACATGAAAAACGCTCAAAATAGCTATCCCGTCCCTCCAAAATTCGCCGCCAAGGCTAATCTAAACTCTGTCAGTTACGCAAGTATGTACGCGGCTTCCATCGCTGACCCCGAAGCTTTTTGGGGCGAGCACGGGCAACGCCTCGATTGGATTAAGCCTTATACTCAAGTTAAAAATGTTTCTTGGAAAGAGGGTGACTTCAACATCGAGTGGTATGCAGACGGCGTTCTAAACGTGTCTGCCAATTGCCTTGATAGGCACCTTGAAACGCGCGGGGATAAGGCGGCTATTATTTGGGAAGGCGACAGCCCCGGCGAGAGCCAAACGCTGACCTATCGCCAGCTCCATAAAGAGGTGTGCCGTTTTGCTAACGTACTAAAAGATAACGGCGTTAAAAAAGGCGACCGCATTACGATTTATATGCCGATGATACTCGAGGCGAGTTACGCTATGCTCGCTTGCGCGCGCATTGGTGCCGTACATTCCGTTGTCTTCGGCGGCTTTTCGCCAGAGGCGCTCGCGGGGCGTATTGTTGATTGCGATAGTACCTTTGTGATTACCGCCGATGAAGGCCTTCGCGGAACAAAACGCGTGCCGCTTAAAGTGAACTGCGACGCGGCCTGCGATATCGCTGCCAAGTCTGGGCATCAGGTCAAAACCGTCCTTACAGTCCGCCGCACAGGTGCAGATGTGGCTATGGAAACAGGCCGTGATATTTGGCTGCATGACGCGTTAAAAAACGTGTCAGATGATTGCCCGCCCGAAGCTATGAACGCCGAAGATCCGCTATTTATCCTTTATACCAGCGGCTCTACGGGCAAGCCAAAAGGGGTTCTGCACACGACAGGCGGCTATCTTGTTTGGGCCAGCATGACCCATGAATATGTGTTCGATCTTAAGGAAGACGACGTTTACTGGTGCTCTGCCGATGTCGGCTGGGTTACGGGGCACACCTATATTGTCTACGGCCCGCTCGCGAACGGCGCGACAACTGTGATGTTTGAAGGCGTGCCGACTTATCCTGATGCCTCGCGGTTTTGGCAAGTCTGTGATGAGCATAAAATTAGCATTTTCTACACGGCGCCGACGGCTATTCGCGCGCTGATGCGTGAAGGTGAGAGCTTTGTTAAAGCCACCGACCGTTCCAGTATACGCCTTTTGGGAACAGTGGGAGAACCTATAAATCCGGAAGCGTGGGAATGGTATTTTCATGTCGTCGGTGAGGGCCGTTGCCCGATTGTCGATACGTGGTGGCAAACGGAAACAGGCGGCGCGATGATTGTGCCTTTGCCCGGAACATCGGATATGAAACCGGGGGCAGGGAGCCATCCGTTCTTTGGCATTAAGACTGAGCTCGTCGACGCGGAAGGCAAAGTGTTAGACGGCGCGGCTGAAGGACTGCTCCTTATTACGGATAGCTGGCCCGGCCAAATGCGTACGGTTTACGGCGATCACAAACGGTTTAAGGACACTTATTTCTCTGCCTTTCCGGGCAACTATTTCACAGGCGATGGATGCCGCCGTGATGAAGATGGGTTTTACTGGATTACAGGGCGCGTGGACGACGTTATCAATGTCTCTGGCCACCGCATGGGAACAGCCGAAGTTGAAAGCGCGCTTGTGTCTCATGCCGCCGTTGCCGAAGCCGCCGTTGTCGGCTATCCGCATGATATTAAAGGGCAGGGCATTTATGCTTATGTCACTGTCTTGGCGGGAGTTGAGGCGGATGACGCGCTTCGTAAAGATTTGGTGCAGCACGTTCGCAGCGAAATTGGACCGATTGCCTCGCCTGATAAAATTCAATTTGCGCCGGGCCTGCCGAAAACGCGCTCTGGTAAAATCATGCGGCGTATCTTGCGTAAAATCGCGGAAAATGAGTTTGGAAATCTCGGCGATACGTCAACACTTGCGGAGCCTGAGGTTGTCGACGACTTGATTGAAAACCGCCAGAACCGTTAGGGCTATGCTGCGCAAAAACGGCCGCTGGTAATGTTCACTTACACGGCCGTATTTGCTCAAATAGAGCGCTCCTTGGATGTAATGTTTACTTGAATTTTGCTGGGGTTATCTTGAGCCCGAAAAACGGCCTGATGAGCGCCCACCGCCTAATGAAGAGCTCGTGTATTATTAAACAGCCGCCAAATGTTGCCAAAGTAACGAGGCTAAATTCTACGTCTAATGACATTCCTTGCCGTGTTAGCCAATAACCTGCCATGATGGTCAATGTTTGATGTAAGATGTACCAAGGAAAAATAGCTTCAGTCATATAAGACAGAACCGGGCTGGGCTTGTTCAGCCACTTTTGGGCCGCGCCGCATAGAGCGGCAATTACAATCCATATATAAAACACGCGAGCGGCCCTAGCGGGCCATAGGACGGTTTCAGTTTTAATAAACCAGTCCCAGTTCACCCAAATAAACGATAAGCTAATACCGAGAATTATGCTCAATAATAGTGCGGGTTTGAAAGCCTGATTAATCGTGTTCCAGAAAGCTTGATCTTTTGCCAATAGATAACCGGTAAGCAGGAAAGTGAAACTGTGAGCATGGTTAGCCCAATCTGTCACAACATCATGTGTCGTCGGAAATCTCTGATCCAGTAGAAATCGGAATAATAGATGCGGGATAACGGGTAAGGTTAAAACACATAAGACTCTAAATTTATGGCTAAATAGAGACTGCGTTATTCGGGCACCTGTTCCTCGCATTAACTGCGAGAGTGGTTTGGCTAAAGGCGCTAGGATAAGCGTGTAGAGCATCAAGTAGACAACGTACCAAAGATGATTCCACGTCGGAATAGTGACTGAATATCTCTCTGTGGTTCCAATAAGATATTCTGGGTAGAACTGCCAAAACCCCGAACTGATTTCACCAGTCTCAAGGAGCTGTAGCCATGATTGCGGCGCAACAATTACATGAATTCCGAACATGATTGGAAGCAATAACTTCCATGTTCTGAGACCTGTAAACTTTAGCAACCCTCTTTTTTGTACTGACGCCTTATCCATTGCAAACCGTAGAGCAACGCCTGAAATAAAAAAGAGCAAAGAAAGTCGCCAAGGATTAAGCAATCGCATAACGGGTTCAATTGCAGTGCCCGAATAAACACTTTTCACATGCCAACCCCACGACACGTAAAACATGCCAATATGATAGAATATCAATAGTCCGAAGGCTATAATACGCAACCAATCTAAGTCGTATCGACGGGTCTCTAAATTCGCGCTGTCTTGCATTGGTAAGTACTCTCGATCAGTTGATCTAAAGTGTGACATGACGAAACTTTTTTTGATTGCAGGTTGGTATAAAATGCACGCTTATGGGATAAATGCGCTTCTATGTGATGAATGACCGCTATATGGGATAAATGGTTTGACTATGTTTTGCCGTTTGCTGAGGAAACTGACACAATGCCAATATGAAAGCTGAAACCCTAAATTTAGACCAGTCTGTTGATAAGCGTGCGGACCGTAATGCTTACAGCATTGTTATCATTTTTACTTTACTCTCTTGGGCTGTGCTTTCAAACACGGAGCAATTGGAAAGCGCCAAGTCGGGAAACCCAATTATGTGGATGGAGCCTTGGCTTACGCAAGGAACATCACACATCGCGATTATCCTTACAGTGTTAATTGTTCCGTTTATGTTATCGCGATGGCCGATAACGTTAGGGAACTGGATCCGTAAAATTCCGATTTACGCTTTCGGATTTCTCATCTTTGGAATCATTCATATCTCGCTCATGGATATTTTTAGAACGGTTAGTTATCCGCCCCTGCTCGGGCGGCCCTATTCTGAAAATTTCTTAGACGTAAAACTCTGGATTTATGAATTACGGAAGGATGCTTATACTTATCTTTTGGTTCTATCTGCTTTTGTCACGGGCAGGCATATGGAGCAGTTGCGATTGGAAGCCGCGCAAACTCGCGTGGATGCAAGAACTACAGGACGCATTACCTTGAAATCAGGGGGACGGACTATTTTTCTTCAAGCTGATGAAATCACCTGGGTTGAGTCCGCCGCAAACTATTTAGACGTTCACACGGAAACCGGACACCACCTCGTTCGTATGACTCTTACTGAACTAGAGCGTTTATTAGCGGAAGCGGGCAGCACACATATAAGGATACATCGCTCATACCTTGTTAAACGTGAGGCTATTCAGGTGGTTGGGCCGACTGGGGACGGGCGTGCGATTGCAAAACTAAAAAATGGTCAAAACTTATCAGTCAGCCGCAAGTACCGTGAACAATTTTAGAGAATAAGTCCTCGCCTCTGAATAACTGAAATATTTATAGGCATCATCTATACGGGCGTGCTGCCCCGTTTACGCTTATTCACGCGGCGGCGCTTACGTCTTTCTTCGCGAATGGCGATAAGCGGCGGCATACGGGCAGGGAGCTCGGCAAGAATGTCCTGACGCTCTTTGTCGGATTTTGTTGTCCAATAGGATATTTCATCCTGCGTACGGCCACAGCCAAAACACAGCCCGCTTTCGCGCTCCATAGAACAGACAAGCTGACAGGGGCTATCTTCGGGCTCGAGGGCTAGGGCTTCAGTGTCGTCTGACATCGATTATCCTTGTTTTTGTCTTTAGTGTATTGAGGCCAATAACATCATTACAGACTTAAATATCAATTAAATGTAGCAAAGCAATGGACATCTGCATAGAGGGTATATAAAGAAACCTTTATATTTTTATAGGAGCCGAAAATGAGCGGTGACACTGACGAGATTATCCTCGCGGATTTAGATGATAATGAGCTGGTCCAGCAAATGCAGGATGATCTCTATGACGGAATGATTCCCGAAGTGACCGAGGGCACGCAAATTTTGCTCACCCGTGGTTGGGATGCCAATATGATTCTCAATGACGCGTTGGTTGAAGCTATGCGTTTTGTGGGCGATGATTTCCGCGACGGTATTCTATTCGTACCAGAAGTGCTGCAAGCCGCCAATGCGATGAAGGGCGGTATGAACTTGCTGCGCCCCATTTTGGCCGCGAGTGACGATACACAAAGCACAGGCACAGTTGTTATTGGCACGGTCAAAGGTGATATCCATGATATCGGCAAAAACCTTGTCGGTATGATGCTCGAGGGCGCGGGTTTTGAAGTTCACAACCTTGGTATCAATACGGATTGGGATGAATTCCACGCCGCGATTGATAAGCATGAGCCTGATATTGTCGGCATGTCGGCCTTGCTGACAACGACCATGCCATATATGGGGGTTGTGATTGAAGAGCTAGAGAAAGCGGGGCTGCGCAAAGAGCTACATGTCATGTGCGGCGGGGCTCCGCTTAATCAGGAATTTTCCGACGCCATTGGCGCGGATCGCTGGGGTCCAGATGCTGCCGTTAGCGCGGAAATGGCTAAAGCACTTGTGGGCGTAAACCGCTAAGGACGGGTTGAAACTATGAATGCAGATAAGGACATATTATCTGCGCGCAGCTCTGCTGATGAAAAGGATATATTATGGCACGGACAATTTTAGCCTCTGCGACGAAGGAAGTGGTAATCGGCTTTGATCAGCCTTTCACGATGATTGGCGAGCGCATCAATCCGACAGGGCGTAAGCTGTTTTCTAAAGAGCTGAAAGAATTCAACTATTGGCGTGTTAAGAAAGAAACTCTGGCGCAGGTTGAGGCGGGGGCGCAAGTGCTAGATGTCAATGTTGGCGTCCCGCTTGCCGATGAAGCTGTGATTATGTCAGAGGTGATTCCGCTCATTCAGGGGCTAACTGATGTGCCGCTTTGTATCGATAGCTCCATCATGGATGCTTTGGAGGCTGGCCTTAAGGTCTATAAAGGCCGTACGCTGATAAATTTCTCAACTGCCGAAGAAGAAGTCATGGAGATTTTTTTGCCGCTTGTCGCGAAATATGATTGCGCAATTGTTGCTATTTCAAATGATGATAAAGGCATTTCCGAAGACCCTGAAG
>CAZFWZ010000088.1:0-3785 GCA_964522765.1 uncultured Caulobacterales bacterium
TTGCCCGGCGCTCTGCCGTTCGTTTCGCGGCCTCATTAACCGAGATGAGCTGCCGGTCGAGCTTAATGGGATGGGCCAAAACTGTAACATCTGTATTCCCGCTCAGTCCGCCTACAAACAGCTTTTGAACTTCGGAAATAACATGATCCGTTTGAGCCGCCTTAGGATCATTCTTTAACGCGGCAACTACGATACACGTTTTGCCCGCCGGACACGGCGTGACTAAGGCTTCTGACCACAGATCTTCTACGGGTTTAAGCGTTATAAATCCAAAAATAACTATCCCGCTCAATACGATAAGGCCAAAACTCGCCCATAATTTTTGCGGCGTGAGGTCAGCCAGAGCCTTTTCAAATCCACCCTTCGTTGACGTCAGCACAATATCGTCATTTGCCCCAACCTTAAAAGAGCCTTCTGTATGATTTTCAGTACCAGTTTTCATCATATCCCTTATTCATTGCGAGCAGAATATGAGATAATATAAAACACACCATTAACGAGTATATAATTTATTGCACTAAAATAGTAATACGAAATGAGTCAACATAACAGAAACCGGCAATAAAAGTGCGACTACCTTTTTCGGAGCCATCACCATGGACCTTACAGGCGATGCAGGAATTTTAGTTCCTGAAGGAGAGGTTATCGAAGTCAGCCTCTCTTCAGCTTGGAACACGCAGGGCCGCGCTGAAATATTGATGTCTGCAGATCGCGTGACTTACACAAGCCTTGGCACAACAGGCCAAGGCGGATCCGTTTACGGCGCCTTCACCGCTAACATTATGCGCTATGATGATTTCACTGTACCGGCAGGCGGCGCGCGTTTTCTGCAAGTCTTACAGCAAAACCAAGGCGTACGCGCAGACGGCGTCATTACGGCACGCAATGTCAGCCGAGTGCGCCGCCAACAACCACATTGGCCGCCAGCAAGTCGATTGAAACCTATGACCTAGTAACATCGGCTTATATTCGATACCGGGTAATGACGTCATCTACACAATCAGTGTTGAAAATACAGGCAGCCAAAATGTCGACGACGGCAGCATGTTACTCATCGATATACTGCCAAGTGAACTCTCGTTTTATAATGCTGATATTGATGATGCAGGTCCGGAAACAGACCCTGTCATCTTTACAGATAACGGTACAGGGCTCACCTTTAATTTTGCCACGGATGTAGGGTTTTCCCAATCGGCGACCGCGCCGGCGAATTTTGCGGCCTGTAACTACACGCCAGCGCCCAATAGCTATGACCCTTTGACGACTTATATTTGCTTTAACCCCAAGGGCGAGATGCTACCCAGCTCAGATTGGACTGTGAGATTTCGTATGCGGATACAATAATATCGTCAACAAGGCCTATCTTTAGCGCTTTAAAAAACCTCGTTACGGCCCGCTATAAACTTGTGGACGTATGCTGTCGGCAACACTTTGGGCGTTATAAGTGTCATTGCCTGTTCCGCCGCTATTGAGCAGCTTGACTTCAATTGTATTAGTGACGCGGTCACCGTCAAGCGTACGAACAATGTCATTTACGCCAAGACCCACACCCACGGATGTGCCGCCGCGACGATATCCGCCACCGCCAAAACCAACGCCTACAGAGGAACTAACGCCGCTACGAGGACCATTACCTGAAAGATTGCCATCAATTATTTTGAAATGGCTATAACCTTCATCGAGCGTGATCTGCGCTGCGCGCAATAGCGCAAAATCTTGGGCTTCAGCCGGATTGTTCGCTGTAAAACTGACACGGAAACGATCGTTTTCAAGCTGCGTATTCTTAAAGCCAACGCTGCCATAGTTTTGAGCCGGCCCAAAGGCGGAGGGGCCAGAGGCGCAAGCGGCTAAGGCCGCGCCCATAAGAAGGGGAATAAAAAGGCGTTTCATATGTTTACTCGGGGTTGGGGGACCATATTTTTAACTCGCCTAAGAATGTAAGATGGGTTCGTCCCATCGGCAAACGACAATTACACCTTTATAACAGTGTAATTTGTGCTATTATGCACTGCGTCGGGCGCGTGAGGGGACGATATTTTGTTTACACACGATGATATTTTAATGCCGCTCGCGGTAACCGTGATTATCGACACGAAAGTGCGCGATATGGAAATCGCAGAGTTTTGCCGTCAAGCGCAGGGCTTGATAGACCTCATTGACCTAAAGCCGATGAGCACCGCAGAGCTTCAGAAATGGTTTGCCGCACACCGCGACCAAATTGCGGAGAAACTCTCAGGCGCGAGGCGTAACACCCTTGTATTGCGTGTTCTTTCCAAGTTTAAAGACGATGTTCTCATGGAAAACTTATATGATGCCATGGTTCAGATTTCAGTATGCGATCAAGAGTATCGCCAAGAGGAGTCTGATCTCATCAAATCCGCCGCTGTCTTATGGGGATATGAACGCCCGCCGATTAAGATTATACGCGGATAACGCATTCTGCCTGTTTTCGATTTTCAACCAATTGATCCCAAAGTAAAACCGCACTGTCCTAAATAAAATGAGAAAAATTTAAATTCTTTCCAAGGATTGCGGTTTTAGATACGTCTTACTGGGTAGATGACAAAAAAATCTAATGATGAAGAGCTTGCCTCACGCGCGGCATCGGGAGATGCAGCGGCCTTTCGCGCCTTGCTTGAAGCTCATTATGACCGTGTTTTTCGCGTGGTCTATAGTGTGGTTAGGTCCCAAAGCGACGCCGAAGACATCACACAAGAGATTTGGGCGGCCATGCCGAAAAAGCTCCGCAATTGGCGCGGCGATGCCAAATTAACAAGCTGGCTGCACCGCGTCGCGCTGAACGGGGCCAAAGATGCTCTGCGCCGCGCGGCAACACAGGCGCGCGCTGTCCAAGGTTTTGCGGAAATCGAGACGCTTTCGCGCGGCGATACGGCGGAGACAAACAAACGCCTGTCATGGCTAAGCGAGGCGCTCGAGACTCTGTCAGATGATTTGCGCGAGACAGCCGCGCTGACATTAGGGGAAGAGATGAATTTTGCGCAGGCCGCAGATGTGCTGGGCATAGCCGAAGGCACGGTGGCGTGGCGCATGAGCGAGATACGGCGGCGGCTCAAAAAACTCGCAGCAAAAGATAACGGCATAGGAAAGGAGGCATTGGCATGAGCAAAGATTTAGAAAAACTGGCAGCAGAGATGCAAAAAATGAGACCTTCCCAATCATCACGCGCCGGCGGCATAGACGCCGCTATGGCCGCATTTAGCTCAGAGTTTGAAGCTGAGACAGAGGCTGCGAAAACGGTGGCTCAAGAAGATAATTTACAGACATCCCAAGGATTAACGGAGGCCGCGCGTCCTACAGGTCAGACCATAGGCACAAAGTCTATGGACACCTTTAGGAGCGATATGATGTCCAAACTTAAGTCCGTATTTTCTTTTGATATGAAAACCACAATGATGATGGGCAGCTGCGCCGCCGCGTTTATGTTCGCCGCTGTTATTGTGCCAACCCTGCAGCCTGAGTTTATGGAGATGCCGCCGCAAGACGTCATTTCTGAACCTATTGAAGCTATTGAACCTCTGGAAATTGAACCTCCTAAAGTTGATACAATAGAACCAATGGCGCCAATGTCCCGTCCGGCTCCTAAGACAGCGATAGATAAGGAGGCCGATAGCAATAACATAGCTTCGGTTGGTGAATTGCTAAATAAAATTCGAACGAAAGAGACGCAAAGTGCAGAAACTGCAGCTCCAACGCCTGCCCCTATCCCTGCGCCTCCCCGCGAACCTCTCGCCAGTCTTGAGGGGGCCGTTCCAGAGTTTGAAGCC
>CAZFWZ010000088.1:3885-9561 GCA_964522765.1 uncultured Caulobacterales bacterium
AATATTGCTGCGCAAGCCGCTGCCCCCAAAACGAGAGCGCTCCCCGGCGGCCTAATCCTCGAAGAAGTCCCTGCCGAATATAAAACCGAAACCAAAACGATTATCACCAAGGAAGCTACGACCGAACTTGTGCGCATTCCGCCGACATTCGAAACCGTGACAGAAACTGTCGTAGTGCAGCCGCAAAGCGTAGAGTATGTTGCGGTGCCGCCAGAATATGAATGGGTCGAGGGCGAGATAGAAGGCAGCACAGTTGTATATGAGAATAAACCTGCTGAGTATGAAACCTATACGGAAACTGTGGCCGTCCAAGAAGCCTCGACAGAGCTGGTCACTATTCCGCCGACATATAACCCCGATGGGTCTATTAACACGCCCGCTAGAACTCAAGAGCGCGTCATACCGAACGTCACGAAAACGGAAACGCGGCGCAGAATAAAAACGCCTGCCTCCACGGTTGAACGCGTTGTCCCTTATGAGATTAAAGATGGGAAAACCCGCGTGCCCGTCGGGCCTGCCAAGACGGTAGAAAAAATCACCCCAGTCATAACCAAAGAAGTTTCGCGCCGCGTCATAAAAACACCCGCCGCGACGCAGGAACGTATTGTGCCTGCAGGCACGGAAATAGAGGCTGTAGTAAAAACTGTCATCGCGCCTGAACGCTTTTACCTCCGCGACGAAACAGGCAGAATTGTCCGCGAATTTGAGAGCCGTGAGGCGTTCGAAAAATATACTGCTAATCCCGTGAACTCGGTCAGCGAAAAACCCGTCTCAACGTTTTCCATTGATGTCGACACGGCGTCTTATTCATTCTTTCGCAGCTCCATTAACCGTGGGCAATTGCCGCCGGCTAGCTCTGTGCGCGTGGAGGAAATGATCAATTATTTCCCTTATGATTACGAAGCCCCGCGTTCCGCTGATGAGCCGTTTAAGGCCAATGTCACCGTCACGCCAACGCCGTGGAACGCGGACACAAAGCTGATGCATATCGGGATTAAAGGTTATGTTCCGCCAGCGGCAGAGCGACCAGACAGCAATATCGTTTTTCTTATCGATACGTCTGGTTCGATGAACCAGCCTAATAAACTTCCGTTGCTGATTAATAGCTTTAAGCTCATGCTCAATACGCTCGGCGCCGACGACACTGTCTCCATCGTGACCTATGCGGGCTCAGCGGGCACAGTGCTTGAACCCACAGCCGCAACTGATAAGCGCAAAATCATTGCCGCGCTCAATAATCTGCGCGCGGGCGGCTCAACGGCGGGCGCGGCGGGGCTAGAGCTGGCCTATAACAAAGCCATGGAAAGCTTTGATAAGGACGGCATGAACCGCGTTATCCTGGCCACGGACGGCGACTTTAATGTCGGCTTCCGCTCACCCGATGAGATGAAAAGCTTCATCACCGAGAAACGCAAGACGGGTATCTTCCTCTCTGTGCTCGGCTTCGGAAGGGGCAACTATAAAGACGATATGATGCAGTCACTCGCGCAAAACGGAAACGGCACAGCCGCCTATATCGACACGCTCGCCGAGGCCAATAAAGTGCTTGCCGACGAATCTGGCAGCGCGCTGATTACCATTGCCAAAGACGTGAAAATTCAGGTCGAGTTTAACCCCGACACAATCGCAGAATACCGCCTAATCGGTTATGAGACGCGCGCGCTTAAGCGGCAGGACTTTAATAATGACGCCGTTGATGCGGGCGAGATTGGCGCGGGCCATAACGTCACCGCCATCTATGAGCTGACCCCCGTCGGCTCCCCTGCCCGCGTGATTGATGATCTGCGCTACGTGAGCGGCGAGTCGAAGAAAAAATCATCAGGGTCTAACGAACTTGCTTTTGTGAAAATTCGCCACAAGCTGCCAAACGCTAACACAAGCACGCTGCAGACCTTCCCCGTCGGCCCGCGCGCGGAGCAGGATTTAAAACGCGCCAGTGATGATATGCGCTTCGCCGCCGCCGTCGCCGCCGTAGGGCAAAAACTACGCGGTGATACACAGCTCGCGGACTATAGCTACAGCGACGCCATAGAGCTCGCCAAGAGCGGTAAAGGCGAGGACGAACACGGCTACCGCGCCGAGTTCATCCAGCTCCTACGCCTCGTGGACACGATGGAAGTCCAGCCTGCGCAAACTGACCCTCGCCGCAGGAGATAGTCTCAGTTTGGGCGGCGTATTCGCCGTCCACTAAACCTAACCCCCGTAAAGGTTCACCTCCAAACTCGAAATTGCGTGGACGAAATTATTGGGGCCTATGGTTTGCTGTCCTGTCCATTTGATATTGGGGAAGCGGTCCAAGATTTTCTCATAAGCGATGCGCAGCTGCATATTAGCGATGCGGCTGCCGAGGCATTTATGCGGTCCGTGGCCAAAAGCAAAATGCTTGCTCGCATTCTCGCGGTGAATGTCAAAACGGTCAGGGTCAGGAAAAACCTCTGGGTCGCGATTGGCCGCGCCGAACCAGAAGACAACCTTCTCGTCTTTGCCTATTTTTTGCCCCGCTATCTCTGTCTCTTCCAGCGCGGTGCGGCGCATATTAATGACCGGCGTTGTCATGCGAAGCGCTTCTTGAAGCATTTTCGGGATAAGCGCGGGGTCCTCGAGGACCATCTGTTTTTGATCTGGAAATTCTGTAAGCAGGCGCATCGTCCCTGACAGAGAGTTTCGCGTCGTATCATTGCCCGCAAATATAATGAGCAGCCATGACCCGTCCAGATATTCCTGCGGTAGAAGTTCGCCTTCCAGTGTGGAGTGCGCAATGGCGGTAAGCAAGTCCTCGCGCGGATTGGCGCGGCGATCGGCCATGACGCGCTGCCCGTAAGCGAACATCTGTTTCACATTGTGATTATAGCGAAACAAAAAGCCAGGATCGCGTTTGAACGTGCCCCAAGTGTCGGCGACGACTTGCTGCGCCATTTCAAGATAATGCATCCAGCGCACAATATTGGGACGGTCTTGCGCGTCCACGCCGAGCATTTCGCAAAGGGTGAATAACGGGAGCTGTTCGGAGAACATTTTAGCAAAATCAACAACGGGGCCTGCCGCTTCCATATCGTCCAAAAGGCCGTCGACATGAGCTTCAACTTTACTTCGCAAAGTCGCCACATATTTGGGTATGAAAAAATCTTTTTGCTGAATACGCAGCTGCATATGGCGCGGCGCGTCTAAATTTATGAGACTATTGACAGCCGCGGGAATTAGTTTTTTTGGAAATCTCAAATGCTTTGGCGGCAAAGCGAGGTTGATGGAGCCGCGCTCGGACGAAAACACCTGCGGCATGACTTCTGCCGCCTTTATATCTTCATATCTCACTATGGACCAAAATCCGTCAGCATTATGCCGCATGGTGCTCCACGTTATAGGCGCGGTATCTCTTAGGTGTTTATAATAGTCAAAAGGATGACCGCCGGTAAAAGCGGCAGGGCTGGAGAGGTTGAACTCATCCTTGGCCTGATAGATCGGCGGGAAAGCCGGCTCATTACGATTGCTTTCCTCGAGTATCTCGTCGCTTGCAAGTCTCATCGCATTCCCATCCCGTGAATTCCGCCGCACAGGCCACCTGTCTAGGGCGGGTAGAGGGAGAGGGTCAAGGCAGCAGGTGCCCCCGCAGCGGCAACGAACACAGGCTTCGCTGTCACTGCAGCTCCCCCTGCGTTTAGTGAAGCCGCTGTAAGTTCCGCTTAATCTGCGGCTTCGAGCGCCTCTTGGCGGCGGGAGGCTTTCTTGCGTTCATGTTCGAGAAGGAAGCGCTTGCGGATACGGATAGTTTCCGGTGTGACTTCGACAAGTTCATCGTCATTGATAAACTCCAGAGCATATTCGAGCGTGACATTAATCGGCGTGGTCAGCGTGACCGCTTCGTCTGTACCGGAGGCACGCACATTGGTCAGCTGCTTACCTTTAAGCACATTGACGACCAAATCATTGTCGCGCGCGTTAATCGCCACAACCATGCCTTCATAGACCTCGGCGGCGTGGCCAATGAACATTTGCGAGCGCTCTTGCAGGTTAAACAGCGCAAAGGCGGCAGCCTTGCCCGTACCGTTTGAAATCAGCACGCCTTTTTGGCGGCGGCCAATGCCCGCTTTCACACGCGGCTTATAACTATCAAAGTTATGATACAGAAGACCCGAACCCGATGTGGTCGTTAAAAATTCAGACCGAAACCCAATGAGGCCGCGCGTCGGGATTTCATAGTCAAGACGCACACGCCCCTGCCCGTCAGGCTCCATGTTTTTAAGATTACCTTTACGCTCGCCGAGCTTTTCCATCACCTTACCTTGATGGTCGGCTTCAACATCGATTGTCAAAGTTTCCCACGGCTCCATCATCACGCCGTCTATTTCTTTATTGATAACTTGCGGACGAGAAATGGCGAGTTCAAAGCCTTCGCGGCGCATATTCTCTATCAAGATAGACAGGTGAAGTTCACCGCGGCCAGAAACGCGAAACTTATCGGCGTCGTCAAGCTGCTCAACACGCAAAGCGACGTTGTGGATAAGCTCTTTATCAAGGCGGTCTTTGATATTGCGCGAGGTCACATATTTACCTTCGCGGCCCGCAAACGGACTGTCGTTGACTTGGAACGTCATTGAAATCGTCGGCTCATCGACAGAAAGCGGCGGCAGCATATCCACATTTTCAGGATCGCAAATCATGTCCGAAATGCCGAGCTTATCAATGCCAGTAAAGCAGCAGATATCGCCCGCAGACACTTCGTTCATTTCAACGCGCTCTAGGCCCATAAAGCCAAAGGGCTGCAGGACTTTGGCTTTACGCTGATGACCTTCGGCGTCGGCGACAATGACTTGCATGTTTTTCTTGAGCTTCCCGCGCACCACGCGGCCAATACCAATCACGCCTGTATAGCTATTGTAATCAAGGGCGGAGACCTGTAGCTGCAGCGGCCCGTCTGGGTCCACATCTGGCACGGGGGCGTTCTCAACGATAGATTTAAACAGCGGCGTCATGTCTTCGCCGACATTTCCGCTTGTGTCGCTCGCCCAGCCATTTAGCGCTGAGGCGAACACAACAGGGAAATCAAGCTGCTCATCGCTCGCGCCGAGGCGCACGAATAGGTCAAATGTCTGGTCAACGGCCCAATCAGGACGCGCGCCCGTGCGGTCAACCTTATTGACCACCACAATCGGCTTAAGCCCCTGCGCGAGCGCTTTTTTGGTGACGAATGTTGTTTGCGGCATCGGCCCTTCAGCGGCGTCAATCAGCAAGACAACAGAATCGACCATAGAGAGCACGCGCTCCACCTCGCCGCCAAAGTCCGCGTGACCCGGCGTGTCGACGATATTAATGCGCCAATTCGGGCCGTCAGGCTCCTGCCAGCGAATGGCGGTGTTCTTGGCAAGAATGGTAATGCCTCGCTCTTTTTCAATGTCATTACTGTCCATCACGCGCTCACCGCCCGTAGGTCGCTCACCCATCGTACCCGATTGGTGCAATAGCTTGTCCACAAGCGTGGTCTTGCCGTGGTCAACGTGGGCCACAATCGCCACATTTCGGAGCGTTTTTATAGAGTCGGTCATATCAGTCTCGGATGTCTTTTCACGGCCGCGCATAGCGCGCGACGCAATTTGCGCCCGCTTTAGGGGATTAAGCGCAAATGTCTAGGGGGGATTGTAGTAGGCGGTGTAAGACGTAAGTTAAATCCCCATAGGGGAC
>CAZFWZ010000089.1:0-5440 GCA_964522765.1 uncultured Caulobacterales bacterium
GGTGCTGAGATAAGAGAGCTTGTTGCTCCGCTGACTTAATCTGAACAAAGCGCATGGTTGGCCGCGTCACAGCTTCGCAGATAGCTTCTGCATCAGCTGCGTCCGACTTGCCCCGTTTGACATAGGGCTTCACATAGCTTGGCGGCATGAGTTTGACCTGATGGCCGAGCGCCGTCAGTTCTCGGCTCCAATAATGGGCGCTACTGCAGGCTTCTATGCCGATGAGCGCAATTGCTTGATAGAAACTGCAGTATGGCGAATCTAATCGCCGGGGACAGGAGCCATCCACACCATCCGCTTTTGCAGGAAAAGCGGGAATCAACGAGTATCTTACTTGAGACGATTTTAAGCCGCTCGGCTAAGGTCTCTTTTGAGAATAACAGATTTAAAATTCAACTCTGGCAAAACGCCCCCCAATCTGCATTGAGAGGCGTGTTTAATTTAGGTGTGGGATTTGCTTAGGCGTGAACCACCGTATTATGCATGGCAAAGACCTCTTGCAGTAAATCCTGCGAGGCGAGCGCGGCGCGGCGGGCGCTGTCTTCGTTATATTGAAGACCGTTTTTCTTGTCATTCGCCTCTGGCACCATGAAAGCATGAGTGGTCTGGCCGTAGGCGTGGAGCTGCCAATCGCATTTGGATGCGGCCAGCTCTTCGCCAAGCGCAACAACGGAATCAGGCTTGGCCATCGGGTCATCCCAGCCATGGGCGACGAGCACTTTGGATTTAATTTTCTTAGGCTTATGGCCTTCGGGCGCGTCCAGCAGTCCGTGGAATGACACAGCCGCTTTGAGGTCTAGTCCGGCGCGCGCCATATCCAGCGTGCACAGCCCGCCAAAGCAAAAGCCCATCGCCGCCATATGGCCCGCGTCGACCTGCTCCAGCGCGCTAGCGGCCTTATAGCCGGCTTTGAGGCGCTTAAGTAGCTTGGCACGGTCTTCCTTGAGCGGGCCCATCAGCGCCATTTTTTCATCAACAGAGCCGGGCAATGCACCGTCTCCGTAATTATCAAGCGCAAACCCGACATAGCCAAGCGCCGCCATTTCGACCGCTTTGTCCTGCGCAAAACCGTCAAGGCCGCCCCAGGCATGATTAATCAGCACACAAGGCTTTGGATCCGCATAGGTTTCGTCCCACGCTAGATATCCGATACACGTCGTGCTGCCGTCTTTATATTCCACTGGCTTGGTCACAATTTTCATGAGGTGTCTCCCTTTAAATTAACGCTAGAAATCTGTGAGCTGCATATAGGTAGGCCGATGGAGCGGGTCAATGCGCGCGCTGTGACGCTGCGTTTTAAGTTCAATATTAAGGCTTTATTAGCCATGTTTTTGCATGATGCATGCCAATCCGCTCTGGCACCGGCCTTAGCATTCAATTTATGGAGAGCTTTATGTCTGCTCAGAAAATTGCCTTACTATCCACGGCCCTCATTCTCGCGGCTTGCGCAACGGCACAAGAAAACCCGCATTATCAGCACAGCACGAAATATAAAGGGAATCCGCTGAACTCACCATATGGTGCGGGTAATACGGCGCCAACTCAAGTGGCCCATAATTACGGCACCACTACGCGGGGCTACAGCGCGGCAGGCCAGCACGCCGCCGATATATCAACAGCCCCAGCAGGCACAGTCTTAGCCCGCATTGTGCATCCTGAGACAAGCGAAGCCGCGGCGAATACGCGCCAAGTCATCTATGAGCAAGATAGCCGAAATAACGACGGTTATTCATCTGCCAGCTACGGCACAACAACTTACAGCGCGCCGGCCTATTCGCGCGTTGACGCGGCCTGTATTCAACAAGGCCTGCAAAACACAGCGGACTGCCAGCCCAGCACGGTCGCGATTAACGGCCAAAGCGCCGCTGTCGCGCAGCCTTATGTCGGCGCGCCGCAAACGCTTTACGTCACAAGCTCCACAACCACGCCGCTCTCGCCAACCGAGCAAGTCATGCCTGACAGCTACGGTACGCCGGGCTATGAAGCGATGAAAAATGCGGACAACGGGTGGGAATACGAACCCCAAGCCACCCCAGAGTGGGAAGCCGTGCAAGCGCCAGTGCAATCCGCCGGAGCCTCTGTACCGGTGACACAGCCCTTTGCCTCTGCCTTGCCCTCACCTGAAATGCGTGAGGCGCGTTCACATATGATTGCCCCGCAAAACGTGCAAAGCTTCACACGCGGCTCGCAAGTTGAGATTCAAGAGGGCGACACAGTCTATTCTTTCGCGCGCAGCCTGTGCAGCTCTGTAGACGAGATTAAAGCGATGAATAGCCTCGATGGTAATTTCAGCATCCGCCTCGGCGATTCTATCCGTCTGCCCGCGTCGCAGTGCTAGGCGCTTAAAACGCTCAGCTAATTAATTATTAGACCCTACAACTGTTATTTGCCTGCTTAAACAGCTTTGTTATGACATGGCTTTTGTTTACGTTCACACCGTACTCGGTTTCTATTAGGAGTACCGCCGAGACGAATCAAAGTGGCGATTCAACTCGGCGTTAGGGGGCGTTTTTAAACGCGTAAATCCTTATCCTGAATTGGGAATTTTCGGACCCGTTTACCCGTTGCGGCGAATATTGCGTTGACGACCGACGGGGCCGCGACAGCAATTGTCGGTTCACCAACGCCGCCCCAAAACCCGCCAGATGGCATGATAATGGTCTCGACTTTAGGCATATCTTTAATGCGCATTGAATTATAGGTGTCAAAATTGCGCTGCTCTGGCTGGCCATTTTTAAACGTAATTTCGCCAAACAGCATAGCCGACAATCCGTACACAAATGAGCCTTCAACTTGCGCTTCAATTTGCTGTGGGTTTACGGCATACCCCGGATCAGTCGCCGCGGTAATCTTCTCCATCTTGAGAGAGCCATCCTCATTAATACTCACCTCGGCGCAGGCCGCGACATAGCTGCCAAAACCGTAGAAATTGGCAAGGCCGCGGTGCTTACCATCCTTTGCCCCCCAGCCGCCTTTTTCTGCGGCGGTTTTAAGAACGGCGGCCATTTTTGGCTCGTCCTTGAGCATAGCTAGGCGGAAATCAAGCGCGTCTTTACCTGCGGCATAGGCCATCTCATCCAAGAAACTCTCGAGATAAAGCGCGTTTTGATTAAGGTTCACACCGCGCCAAAATCCGGGCCTAATCGGCGGGTTTCGCATAGCATGATGGATATGGACGTTTGGAAAGGAGTATTTCAATGTCTGGTCTTCGAAGCGCTCATTCAGGCCGGACGGAAGCAGGCCTTGAAACGTCGCATAATCAACACCGTTCACAAGAGCCGAAGGCGCAATCCCAGCGAAAATAGATTGACCTGACAATTTCATATCGAGCGCGAGCAGATTACCGTCCGCGTCAAGCCCGCCTTTAAGCTTGCACTTGGTAATCGGGTGATAGAAGCCGTGCAGCATGTCTTCTTCACGCGACCATTGAAGCTTGATGTGAACCCCTGGCACTTCCTTGGCCACTAACACGGCTTGCTTCACATAATCCGACATGCCGCGGCGACCAAATCCGCCGCCTAATATGGTTTTGTAAACCTCGCATTGCTCAGGCTTAAGACCCGAAGCCGTAATAACTTCGCGCAATGCCGCTTCACCATTTTGCGTCGGGCACCAGACCTCGCATTGATCTGTTGTCCAGAGCGCCGTCGCGTTCATGGGCTCCATGGTCGCGTGGTTTTGCGACGGAAAATTATACTCTGCTTCGAGCGTTTGAGCAGAGGCTTTCATCGCCGCCGCGACATCACCGCTGCGGTTGCCTGTATAGGTCTCACTAGCCGTCAAACCTTCATCGAGCAGCGCATTAATATCATCACTAGAATAATCAGCGAACTCGCCGCCGTCCCACTCTATTGGCGTCGCTTCAAGGGCAGAATGAGCTTGCCACCATGTGTCGGCAATCACGACAACTGCATTTTCGATTTGCAGCACTTTTTTAACGCCCGCCATGCCCATAGGCACAGTCGCATCAAAACTTTTCAGCGTCCCGCCCAAGATAGGACAAGCTTTCACACTCGCCGTAAGCATGCCCGGAAAGCTTAAGTCCGAAGCATATTTCAGTGCGCCTGTCAGCTTATCCGCCGTGTCCAGCCGTTTTTTAGGCTGACCAGAAATGCTCCAATCTTTGCTATCCTTGAGGGTGATGTCGGTCGGCGGCGTCAGTTTTGACGCAGCCTCCACCAACTCTCCAAAGCGAGCTGTCTTGCGAGAGCTATTATGGCGAACCACGCCATTCTCTGCGCGGCAATCCTGCGCGGAAACCTCCCACTCATTTGCCGCGGCCTGTATGAGCATCATGCGCGCCGCCGCGCCGCCCTCGCGGACATATTGGTGGGACCTGCGGATGCCGCTACTGCCGCCTGTTCCGAAACTCCCCCAGACGCGCTCACGCCTTGCACTCTCGCCGGGCGTCGGGAATTCAAATGTGACTTTGTCCCAATCACACCCAAGTTCTTCGGCCACGAGCTGCGCTAGCCCTGTGGCCGTGCCTTGACCCATTTCAGAGCGCGCAACGCGGACTGTCACCGTATCATCATGATGAATATGCACCCAAGCATTAACCTCTGGATGGGGCGGGAGCGCCGCATAATCGATAGCTTTTTCAGATCGCGCGCACGCCGGCAAAACGCCGAGCGAGAGACCCGCTGCACTGGTCGAGACGATAAAGGAGCGGCGGGAGAGTGTTTGAGTATTTTGGGAGGCGGTCATGCTGCGGCTCCTTATGTTTTCGTCTTGGCGAGATGAACACCCTTGCGCACACGGGCAAAGGTTCCGCAGCGGCAAATATTGGTAATCGTCTCATCTATATCGTCATCGCTCGCCTTTGAATTTTCCTTCAGCAGCGCCGACACCGCCATAATCATACCCGCCTGACAATATCCGCATTGCGGGATATCAAGCTCGGCCCAAGCTTGCTGAACAGGATGCGTGCCGTCTTTAGACAGGCCCTCAATCGTCGTTATTTGCTCCGGGCCGTCCAGAGCCGACACAGGAAAGACACAGGATCTGACCGCTTCGCCGTCGATATGAACTGTGCAGGCACCGCACTGCGCAATTCCGCAACCATATTTTGTCCCCGTGAGTCCAAGCTGTTCTCGCAGAGCCCATAAAAGCGGCGTATCTTCATCACCGCCAAAATCGAGTGTCTTGCCATTTACATTGAGTTTAATCATGGGCGGCCTCCTTTGGCTCTTGCATACCACAGATTATCGCCGCTAGACATCGGTGTTAAAAAATATTTTGGGCGCCGTAATCTACTGGCGCTGGCGTGTCTTTGGACTAAGTGTGACGGTCGTCACGCTTTTTTATTTACATGCGGTTACAGTGGATTTAGTATGTTACCACTTACAATAGCAGGGGTGCTTCATGTTCAAGTCAATCAAGCGTTATTTGAGGCGTAGAAGACGTCGTAAAAGTCCGAAAATATCTCTCGATATTATTG
>CAZFWZ010000089.1:5540-9534 GCA_964522765.1 uncultured Caulobacterales bacterium
AAATTAGGTAGAAATAGACCGTGCAATCTAACCACACTCAGTGTAAACTCAAATTATTACACATCCGAATAATTTTCGGGAAATTTGTTTCGTAGTTAAACTATAAAATATTGAGATTTCTATGCGCCGTCGTTTTGCAAAAATATTGGCTACAGTTGGCCCCGCCAGTGCTGCACCTGAAAATCTACGCCTCTTACACGATGTCGGCGTTGATGCCTTTCGTCTAAACTTTAGTCACGGCAGCCATGATGACCACGCGCGCTCCGTTGCGGCTATTCGCCAGATTGAGAAAGACACAGGCAACTCAATTGCCATCGTTGCGGATATGCAGGGCCCAAAACTGCGCGTCGGGGAATTTGATAGCGGCGAGATTGAGCTAAAATATGGTGAAAAGGTCACGCTTTACCTTGGCACTGACGGCGGCAAAGACGGCCACATTCCCATGAACCACCCAGAGATGTTTGAGGTCATGGCCGCAGGGCATCAGCTTAAATTTGACGATGGCAAATTGATGGTCACTGTTCTCTCCAATAGCGGAGATAAAATGACAGCCCGCGTTGATGTACAGGGGATTTTAAAGAACAAAAAAGGCGTCAATGTCATTGGCGCCACGCTCCCTATGTCAGCCATGACGCCCAAAGACCGCAAAGACATGGTCTTCGCCTTGTCTCAAGATGTGGACTGGATTGCGCTTTCATTTGTGCAAACAGAAAAAGACGTAATCGATGCGCGCGAGATTATTGGCAATAAAGCCAAAATTATTGTCAAAGTCGAAAAGCCCTCCGCTGTTGATGACTTAGATAAAATTCTAAAACATACAGACGCGGTTATGGTGGCGCGCGGAGATTTGGGTGTGGAGCTACCGCTTGAGGCTGTGCCCGTTGTGCAGCGCCAGATTATACGTGCCGCTCGCGGCGTCGGTAAGCCTGTGATTGTCGCCACCCATATGCTCGAGTCTATGATTGATGCGCCGACCCCGACGCGCGCCGAAGCCTCTGACGTGGCGACCGCCATCTACCAAGGTGCGGACGCCGTTATGCTCTCCGCAGAAACAGCGGTTGGCCGCCATCCCGCGACAGCCGTCGCCATTATGGACCGCATTATTACGGCGGCGGAAGCCGACCCTGAATTTTGGAGTCACTTTCGCCTTCGTGAACTGCCGCATGATGGCTCAGGCGAGGACGCCATTTCAATTTCTGTGCGCTCCATTGCCGATGTCATGAAATGTAAGGCCGTGCTCGGCTACACGCTGACAGGCTCTACAGTGCAGCGTATTTCACGTGAGCGCCCGCCTTGCCGTATCGTGGGCCTTACCCCGCGCCGCAAGACTGCCAGCCAGCTCGCGCTGAGCTGGGGCGTATTGCCTGTGGTCACCCACGACCCCTCAAATTTTGATACGATGATTGAGATAGCGCGCGACGTCGCCAAAGACAATGCCGGCGCGGTAAGCGGTGATAAAGTGTTGATAACAGCGGGCATACCCTTTGGCCTACCTGGCACAACCAACACCCTTAAGATTGATACGCTGGATTAATCCCGCCGCGCAAACAGGCGTTAAAGCAAATCAGGATTAACGCGCGATTGAACCACACGTTTGACTGTGAGACCCTGCACGATAATCGAGAACACCACCACACCGTAAGTTGCCGCCAGTATGACGGGCTTATACTCAACGGGCGGCAATGATAGCGCCAGCGCCACAGAAATACCCCCGCGCACGCCGCCCCATGTCAGCACAGGTATGGCGCCTTTGGTGAAGCTTTTAAACATCCCCAAAAACCGCATAGGAACAGAGACCGCGGCAAAACGCGCGAGCAAGACAAGCGGGATGCAGAGCAGCATTATCAAGCCGAATTTTGGCGAAATACCGAGCACTAATAACTCCAGCCCAATGAGCAGGAAAAGAACGGAGTTTAAAATCTCATCGACCATTTCCCAAAACCCAAAGAGATAGCTACGGGTATGCTCGCTCATAGAAAATTCTGCGCCGAGATTACCAATAAGAAGTCCTGTAATCACAACGGCAATAGGGCCAGATAAATGCAGGCGCTGCGCCACAGCATATGTCCCCGCAACAATCCCAAGCGAGATTAAAACCTCAATGGCATGCTCATCAATAGTGGCCATCATCCGGTTGGCGAGCCATCCCGTAAAGGCGCCGAGCAAGGCGCCGCCGCCGGCTTCAACGAAAAAGAGTTTGGCAATTGACGCCGCGTCAACGCCGCCGTGCCCTGCATCATGTCCGCCTGCCGTGGCTTGCACGACCTCGACCCCCGCAGCCATCGCATGTTGAGCGTCGACTGAGCCTGTTGACCCCACAGCAACGGCAACGGCGATAGCAAAGATCACAACACCCACGCCGTCATTAAACAAGCTCTCGCCTGCAATTTTAGCATTCAGGCTATCCGGCATTTTCACAGTCTTAAGAATGGACAACACGGCAACAGGATCGGTTGGGCTAATCAGCGCGCCAAAGACAATCGCCCATGTATAAGGCATATTCACACCCAGCGCATTTGCGAGCCAGTAAAAGCCCGTGCCAACGATGAAAGTTGACAATAAAACGCCAACCGAGGCCATGGACCCAATGGCCCATTTCTCGGATTTAAGGAAACTCATATCGACATGTAGCGCGCCCGCAAAAAGCAGGAAGGCCAGCATACCGTTCATCACGGTGACATTAAAATCAATCTGCCCAATTGCACTTGAAACTGTATTGGTCAGGCCCAGCGACGGGAATACGACCTCAAGTCCCATAAGTACGAAGGACGCGAGAAGCGCCATAAGCAATAGCCCAATCGTGTGCGGCAGCTTCAAATAGGCGTGATTAAACCAAGAAAAAGCCCCAGACAGCACGAGTAGCGCGGCCCCAATTTCAAATAATGTTAGCATAATATCTTCCTCTTGCAGCAGACTTTAGCGGGAGTCGGCTTGTTGTGGGAAGCAGAAATAAAAATGATATTAGACCGAGTTAAAGAGATCGGTTTTCTTCTAAATGAGTGATAAGCTTTTGGAGTTTCTCAGACACGCCATCAGAAATCTCAGTTCGTCTTAAACTGTAACGGTGCAAATCCTTTAAAATTTGCTGTGCATTCACACTGAGAGCCAGGTCACCTGTAAGTTCGCCCTTACGGTTTAACGCCAAAGCATACCAAAGTGTGGCCGATGTGCGGTTTTTAATGTGGCGCGGCGTATCCTTTGAAAAAACAGTCAGTGCTTTTTGACTGATGGTCATGCTTTCATAAACTAAGGCTTCGCTACGTTTAAAATCACCCAAATTAAGTAAAGCAGAAGAGAACCGAATTTGGGATTCCCCCCATTTTTCTAAATCATCGGTTAGAATACCATTGCTTTGCGCCGCTCTATAACTGTTAATTATGTGCTCAAGAACCTTCATTTGTTCTTGCTCGTTCATCGTTTTTTGTCCGATTTTATATTTTGTTTCTAACATCTTCGCTAAATAATAATGCTTCCGCGACCATTCTAATATGTCCGCGTCCTCAGACGTCAGGCTAATGGCCTTTCGCATGTGTGTAATGCCAAGATTGATGTCGTCAATGCGGCCATGTTTTTCTCCGGTCTCATAGACGGAAAGCGAATACATAAGATGGATTTCAGCCGCTGTCGGAGAGGATAAACCCTCAGGCATATCAGCCGTTAAGCGCTCAAATAAATCATGCAAATAGCCCGCAGAAGACGGTGAGCTATAATCATTTACAATACGGTGCCCTTGATTTTGTAGCGCCGCCAAAAACACACCAGAAACAGGATCAGAAAAGTTTAAAGGAAGCTGGTTGATAAGGGGCAACGCGTCATCATTTGTGCTATTTTTACTCGGCCGTGCTGTTTTTGACAGCAGGCTTAACTGTAAATGAGCGGCTTTTTTATCCACTTGCCCATATATTAAAATATCTGCCTGCTGTCTGTTGAGCCAATGTCTTGCCCGGCGCTCTGCCGTTCGTTTCGCGGCCTCATTAACCGAGATGAGCTGCCG
>CAZFWZ010000090.1:0-9468 GCA_964522765.1 uncultured Caulobacterales bacterium
GACAATATTGCCGTCGTGACAATGGACTTACGCGGCCACGGAACCTCGGAGGGCAAGCGCGGCGTTTGCCTAGATTACGCCCTGATGCTTGGGGATGTTAACGCGCAGCTGGGCCATGCGCACGAAGCCTTCCCTAATCTACCGCATTATCTTTATGGTCATAGCATGGGGGGCGGGCTGGCTTTGCGCTATGCTTCTGACCCAAAGCGCGCCAAACCCTTGTCGGGTTTAATCGCCTCAGCCCCGCTGATTAAGCTATCCAAGCCGCCGGCAAAACCGCTTGAGTGGATGACTAAACTCCTGCGAAAGCTCGCGCCAGAAATGACAATTAAAAACACCATAGCGGGAGAAGAAATCTCCAATCTTGCGCAGGAACAAACACGCTATGAAAGTGATCCGCTTAATCACGACAGCCTCGGCGTTGGCCTTGTCATTGATATGATCGAGAATGGCGATAACGTCCTCTCGCGCGCCAAAAACCTAACGTTACCGATACTTTTAATGCACGCGGTTGATGATCAGCTTACCAGCGTGGACGGCTCTCGCAGCTTAGCGGCGCTTGCCCCTCATTGCAGCTTTCATGAATTTGAAAACAGTCAGCATGAAATGCATAATGACGCCCCCAGACAGCAGATTTATAACCTTATGACAGATTTTATGACGCAGGACGCAATATCATGAACGCGATTACCGTTTACCATCTCAAAGCCTGTGACACCTGCCGCAAAGCGCTGAAGGCCCTGACCGCTAAAGGCTATAACATTACGGCAATTGATGTGCGCGCGGACGGCGTGCCCAAAACAGAGCTTAGCAAAATTGCGAAAGCCGTAGGCTGGGAAGCGCTGCTCAACACACGGTCAACAACATGGCGAGGACTAGACGCTACGCAAAAAGCAGATATGAATGAGGCCAAAGCGCTAGAGTTAATTACGGCTCATCCCACGCTGATGAAACGCCCCGCTATTATTGGCGAGCAAACCACGATCGGCTGGAGCCAAGCTCAGCAGGACATTTGGCTTTGACCTAAATTACTTCGGCAGGTTCTGAATATAACGGACAGGGATTTGTTTTCCCGTCTCAGGATCTATGTAATAAGGTGCACTTTCGATAGTGCTTACCGCCTCGCCGGGCGTACCAACGCGGTAACGTCCTAATTCCTCATCGCTGGGGAAAGCAGGCGCCGCGCCCGCATTAGGACGATAAGGAATCGTTTTTGTTCCAGGCGCAAGCTCTATAATTTCGCCGGTTGTCGGGTCACGGTAAATCGGCTCGCCTGGCACGCTAGGCGGAGTTGGCGCCGCGCTTAGCGCGCCTGGAAGGGATCGGTAAGTTGGTGCAGATATTTGCGGGGCAACCTGCGGCGCGCTATACTCTACGGACGGCGCGGCCTGCGCAGGCGATTGATATTGCGGATAACTCTGAGGCGCTTGCCCTTCAATCACGCGCGCATAAGAAATGACTTCTCGAGCGCCGCGCGTTGTGCTGGCAATTTCAGCCGCGCGCTCAAGCTCTTCTGGCGTGCGGGCAATACCAAGCAAATAAACAACGCCATCATGTGTCTCGACATTAAAGTTGCTCGACTTCACATCACTGGCTGCGATTAGGCGGGTTTTTACAGATTTATTTAAAATACCATCTTTCGTATTGCGTACAAAACCTTGGCCGTCTTTTAATTGAATCTCATTACCAATCTCAGTGATTTTTGGCCCTGACCACGCAATGCGTTCGGCTTCAATTCGGGCGTCTGGAGTTTTTACATTCCCCGTCAAAAGCACAATGCCCTGCGCCACTTCAACGTCCACCTCGCTCAGATCCACATCAGCCGCACGGAGCATGCGCGCTTTAATGGCGCGGCCCGCAGAGACATCATCTAGCGAACGCACAAAACTACGCTCATTATTTTTACTTAGGCCCGCCGAGGTCACGGCGCAGCTGGAGAGCGCAAAGCTCGACAGAACAAGTGTTGCTGGCAGGAGGATTAAAGTTAATTTTTTCATAAGACACACATACGCCCTAAGGGTTACCTATTAGTTACCAAGGCTAAAGAGGCGAGTACGCTAAATAGCCAGCCTAAAAGGCCTCTTTGATATGGAGCGCGCGCCGTAAACTCGGCGCGGCTCCGATAAAAAATACAGCATCACAACGCATCCCGAAATGATGGTAGCGCGGCCGCTTTGCAATATAGTTTTCCAAGGCATTTTCAATACGGCGTTCTGAGGCGGCGCTGATGGCCTCATAAGCCGCATCTTCGCTTAGGCGCTGCTTGACCTCTACTGCGATAATCACCTTTTTTTTGCGCGCTATGATATCAATCTCGCCGCTTTTGGTGCGGTAATTACGCGCCAGAATTCTATAACCTTTAATTGTCAGATAAATCGCAGCCAGAAATTCTGCGCGCCGGCCCATGCGCTCAAAGCTGCGTTTTTGCTGGAGTGAACTCACAATCTCAGCGGCCCAAATTAAGCATCAGTGCGCGCTGATAGACATCACGTTTTTTCCAGCCCGACATTTGGGCAATGGCTGTGCTAGCTCGGCCAACGCCTTGGCTAGGGGCGGCTTCGGTCAGCGCGGCATCAATCTCGGCCTCGCTCCAAAGGCCGCTATCTTCTCTCGCGCCAATAAGCACGACGATCTCTCCGCGCGGGGGCTGTGCCTTCGCGCCTTCTATGAGTTCAGACAAAAGGCCGCGCCGCGTTTCTTCATAATGCTTGGTCAGCTCACGCGCGATGGCGGCGGGGCGGTCACCGAGCACATCCAGCATATCAGTAAGGCTGCTAAGTAGCCGTCCCGCGCTTTCAAATAAAATCAGCGTGCCGGGCACGGTGGATAGTTTTGTCAGTTCGGTTTTTCGGGCGGACGACTTGGCCGGCAGAAACCCCGCAAATGTAAAGACATCTGATGGCAAGCCCGCCGTGACGAGCGCAGCCAATACCGCGCTCGCGCCTGGCAGGGGCACAACCTTAAGCCCCGCATCTGCCGCGTCGCGCGCAAGTTTAAATCCGGGGTCAGAGACAAGCGGCGTGCCCGCATCAGACACAAGCGCAATAACCGCCCCACTCTCTAGCTTCTCAAGGAGGGCCGGAATCCGCTTTGCCGCATTATGGTCATGATAGGCTGATAAGGACGTCTTTATATCATAAGCGTCAAGCAATTTGCGGGTCTGGCGTGTATCTTCGGCGAGGATAATATCTGCGCCCGAGAGCACATCCAGCGCCCGCAAAGTGATATCACGCAAGTTCCCGATAGGGGTCGCAACAACATAAAGCCCTGCTTCAAGTGTTTTTGTGGATTGCGAAGCAACGCCCTCGCTTATAGGGTGAAAAAAAATATCAGATTTCTCCCGCACGGGGGAGGTCGCCTTTGACGGCAATTTGCTATGAAAAGGTTCGCGGCTCATAGGGCCAACATAAATGGGAAATGAGTAGATGTCTCAAAAATTCGGGATGAAAAAACTAGGCTTACTAAAAACAGCCTCATTAGGCGCTGTCATGCTGACCTTATCAGCCTGCGCCTCGACGACGCCTGCGCCCATTTATCAACCCGGCGCCCCTGTGGCTCAAATACCCGTGCAAAGCCAGCAGCCCGTAGTTGCTCCGCAGCCTACACGCACCGAAACTAAAGAGACCGAAAAACGCGCAGAGACTGCGCAGCCGCAACAACAACAGCAACAACAAGCCGCAGAAGTCGCCACTCCACCCCAAGCCCAGCAAGGCCGCTATTTTAACAACCGCCAAGGCTTGACCCCGCCGCATATGGCAGGCCGAGACATTAAACGTATGGCGCTGCTTTTACCGTTTTCCGCTAAATCTGAACGCCTACGCGCTGAAGCGGCCTCTATGCTCAAAGCCGCGGAGATGGCCGTCTTTGACCGCGAAGATGCCGACATTGTGCTTGTCACCCTCGATACAGGCGGCACATCACGCGGAGCCAGAGCCGCGGCGAAAAGCGCAGTTGAAGCTGGCGTGGACATTATTCTCGGCCCCGTATTATCTGGATCTGTTAAAGCCGCCTCTGAGACGGCGCGGCGCAGCAATTTACCTGTGGTGGCCTTTTCCACTGATCAAACGGCAGCTGGACGCGGAACATATTTACTGTCCTTCCCGCCAGAGGCTGAAGTTGACCGTATTGTAGACTACGCCGCCTCGTCAGGGATTACCCGCTTTGCTTATTTCGGCCCAGAAGGAGCTTATGGGCGCCGCGTAAAGGGGCAATATGAGCAATCGATCAATCTGGTCGGCGGGCAGATTACGGCGTCTGAGAGCTATGACGGCGACGACATTACCGTCATGCAAGAGCCCGCCCAGAGATTGGCCCGCGCGTTTGAAACTCAAGATATTGCCACTGATGGCCAAGGTCCAATGGCCTTTGAAGCGATAATACTACCCGAAGGCGGCACGCCGCTGCGCTCACTCGCGCCGCTTTTACCCTATTTTTATGATGGTCTTGCCGAAGTTCAATTCCTAGGCACCAGCCGCTGGCGCAATGAAGATACCGTTCGCGAACCCGCGCTTAATAACGGGATTTTTGCAGGCCCAGATGACACGGCGCGCCAGACCTTTGTCGACCGCTATGACCGTAGCTATGGCGAAGATCCAACTACGCTGGCGTCGCTGGCCTATGACGCGATTAATGTCGGCGCGGTTATCTCGGATGGGGACCCACGACTTCGCCGCACGCGAGCCGAAGACCCCGCAGGCTTTTACGGCGCAGACGGGTTTGTGCGCTTTAACCCCGACGGTACGCCCGAAAGAGGGCTCGCCGTTTTCCAAATCAGAAACGGCCAATTTCGGATAATTGACCCTGCGCCGAAATCAGCCGCAGGAATTTTGGGCCCATCATAATATTAAATTAGTACTTACTGGCGTTTACAAAAACGCCCTCACAAAGATATGCGAGGGCGGTTAAATTTTAGACAGTTTTGCCTAGCCTATATTATTAGGCTTAGTTTAGCAGACATGTCCCATTATTTTGCGGCGTTGTGCCGGGAGGGCAATTTGTGGGTAGTTGCGACGGAGCTTCGGCTTCGCCTGCGCCGTAGTAACTGCCTTCAGCTTCACCAGAGGCTTTTGTATAGCTACTGCCTTCAGCTTCACCAGAGGCTTTGGTGTAGCTACTGCCTTCGGCTTCGCCAGAGGCTTTTGTATAGCTACTGCCTTCGGCTTCGCCTGTGGCTTTTTTATAGCTGCTGCCTTCAGCTTCGCCAGAGGCTTTATGAGCACTGCCTTCAGCTTCGCCTGTGGCTTTTTTATAGCTGCTACCTTCAGCGGCGGCTTTCGCTTTAGATTTCACTGCGCTTTCGGCTTCGCCCGTAGCTTGTTGGCCATAGGTGGTCGCCGACGACTGAGCATAAGCTGTCGCCCCGCCCGTGATCGCCAATGGACCTGCTAAAATCATACCTAGCGTCAACGTTTTCAGTAACGCTTTATTTTTTATGTCTTCATTCATGAGTATCTCCATATCTCGGATTTGGTAGTAAGTTTCTGACTAATAACTTCAACGTCCCTTTTTTTCAAATCACTAAGACATGCTTCCAGTCAATATTTCGTGATAGCTTTAGGCTTTACGGCCCAAGCTTCGGTGCTACTATCTTTGGATGAAAAAATTAAAATATTTTGCAGGCGGTCAACGTCATGCGTCTCAAGATGAAGCTTTTATTGAATCGCTTAACCCAAAAAAATGGACAACTGGCGATTCTAAAACTTGGGACGCATGTTGGTATACAGGCATGCCAAATACGGGTTACTTTAAAAATCTAAACCATCGTCAAAACATTAATCATATACCGGGGAACAATTCCCTTACGATTAAAAGCTTTCTGCACGAAACGTTATCATCAGCTCGGAACAGGCAATTAGACGAGACCCGAAAAAATCGATATGGTTTTTTCCCCGGCATTTATGATATGCCCGGAGATTATCATAAGTATCAGGATTTCGTCGCATCCAACACCGACGCTAAATGGATTTTAAAACCCAAAAACTCATCTCGCGGACGCGGCATCGAAGTTGTGACAAACCCCCTCTCTGTTCCCTCTGATAGCAACTTTATGGTTCAGCAATATCTTTCAAATCCTGATTTAATCCTAAACCGAAAGTATGTTTTGCGGCTTTACGTCCTCATCACCTCTATCGCTCCGCTCCAAGTCTACTTATATAAAGAAGGCTTAGTGAAACTCGCCTCCGAAGCCTATTCACTTGATAATCTTGACAACCCTTTTGCCCACCTGACCAACCCTGACATTAATGCAACCAATGAAAAAGTGGACGCGCCGGTCGTATTTTACAGCTTAGAACATTATCACAAATTGCTAGAAAAACGAGGTCAGGATCCTGATAAGCTATTTCATCAAATCCAAGACCTTGTCACCCTGACCGTCATCGCCGCAAGAGAACAATTTCGATCCCGTATTGAGCGCGAAAATGTCAACCAACATGCCTGCTATGAACTTCTGGGGCTGGACTGCATGGTTGATGAAAACCTGAAACCTTGGATTTTGGAATGCAACCTAAGCCCGTCTTTGGAAACCTGCACAACAGAAGGCGAAGAGGCCGACATAGAAGCCGTGATAAAAAACAGCATGGTCAAAGATATGGTGGGTTTGCGGGGCTTAAATGATGTCGATAACCGGCCCTCCCCTTCGGATTTTGAAACATCCGCGGGCTTTATAAAGGCCAATCTGGACTATGAAAGCACGCATTGCGGCGAGTTTGAACGCGTCTATCCTGCGAGCGCTACCGTGCAAGATTACGAGACGTTTTTCATGCCATTGAAATCTGACTTGGACGCCGCGAAAGCTGTAAATCCAGATTTTACGCCCTCAGAAAAATACGCGCATTCTATGGCGCCTCATCTCGTCACGGATAAAAACATGCTGGCGATTTATGATGCGGACCAGCAAGAGTTTACTGAATTAACGGCGCATGAGGGCTTTATATGGGTCAAGCTCATGACTGGCGATTCGCTTCTTCAGACCCAAAAAGACTTCCTCAATAGCTTCACGCAAGATGACGCGTCCATAGACGCCAAAACATTAAGTGATTTAGAAGCCTTCCCTTGGGACTGCGCGGCCAGATGGGCTGAAAAAGGCTATTGTAAATTCCACAGCACCCCTGAGGGAGACACTGTAACAGTAGTGGATACAGGCTCAAAGACCTCAACACACTCACCGGCGACCCATCTTTCAATTAGTTTTAAAGGCCAATTTTTCCAAATTGAATGTCACGACGCATCCCTGTTTGGCCTGATTGAAAACGCCTATGCGTCATACCAAACTCAAGCCCTTGACAAAGACGATTGCATTAAAATTGGGATTGTTCGCGGTCAGGGTGGATTCCACTTGATCGAGGGCGGACAGATCAGCAATCGGCTGATCAAGAGCGAAGCCGTAGAGAAACTGAATGAACGGCTGCTACGGGCCGTATTAAATGAAGATTACAGCGTGGCTCTGAATGCAAATGTTCTTAATCTTTCCGAACCTGAAAATATTCAAATTGTCATGAATTCCGTTTCCAAAGACTTTCAGCCCCATATCAGAGCCGCTGGACTCCTTATAAATCTTAAAACACAAGATATCCTAGGACTGGCATTGCCAACGCTCGGTACTCTCGAAAACAAATCTGAGATTTTGCCAGAGACAGAACTTTCTGAGCTGAAGGCCCGCCTTAGCTTTGCTGAATATAAGAAAAAGGGTGATGAAATTACCACGATTACAGATCCGGTAAAAATTATGAACTGGATAGCCAATACCGCAATTTCAAAAGCGAGAAACCTAACGCCAAACCAAATAAATGATTTAGTTGAAATCATTCAATAGCGGGTAGGGTACTGGTACCATTCCACCTAACGGGCCATTCCATATTGGAGTGACACATCAGTCCAGCAAACTCTGACTTTTCCGTGCGTCCTAAACGGGGCGATTTTAGAATGCTCAGTTAAGACGGCTTTGTATGCATTTAGAGGCCTAACGCGTAGCTATAACCGCATGCCAATCCGCCGTTAAGTCTTGAATATTATCTGCCAGCCCAGCAGTCTGCGCAAGCCAGCCCTCCAAGTCCCCGCCGCCGCTAAGATGAATTGCCAGTTTCGCGAATGTTTGCTCGTCCTTTGTGGCTCCAATAACATAATCCGCAAAGCCTCTGATTTGTGCATAAAAATTAGCAGGATCTGACTGCCCTGAGGATTTTAAGAACTCTTCAGCCTCTTCACCGGTCAAAATGATAGCCTGACTTTCGCCAGAGTTTTCTGTGCTACCAAACTTATCTTTAAGCTCTAATGCCGATTTCAAAGTAGGGTGTTCCATTGTTAAAAATGTTTCCAATGGGTAGAAATCTTCCTGCTTCATTGTCTGAAATGCTTTTCTTCGGTTATCTGTAAGGTTTTTATTTTCGAGTAAAACCGCCGCGGTTTCGTCAAGCCAATCAGGTGCCCAACTACCATAACCTTTACCGAGTTGTGTATCTCCACCCTGAGGTTTAAAAGCCGAAATGAACCACATATGGCCTAGCTCATGTGTCAAAGCGCCCTGTTCTGTAGCACTCATGTCGGTTGAAGGAGATTCGCTTTTATCTAGCTTTGCCAAAGCCATCTTGATAATCGCTTCTTGTTGCTTGAGCGGCATGCCTTTGGTCTGTTCCATCACCTGACGGCGTACCTCCGACTGGGCTAGAGCTTGTTTGTCCGTGGCAGATATCCAAGGGAGGATCGAATCAAAACCTACTGCTTTTAAATCGTCTCGAAGTTTTTTGGTAATGTGGCCGCCAGGAACAATAGCAGTCAACCCTGCGTCTACGCCAAAATAGCGTTTGAATTCAGCAGCGCCGTTCAGAGCCGTTTTCAAGATAGGAGTTGCTATTTCAGGGGCCGCTAAAACGGCAACCTCGTTCTCCGAAATGCAATTTACAAATGCCGCACAATCGGAAGCTGTTGCGGCTGTCTGGGTTGTACAACCCGTCAGAAGGGTCAAAGGTAATATGAGTTTTAAAAATTTCATGAATACACTCCACCGTATCCTTTAAAAGATACGCTTTCTAAGAAGGCTAGGTTTTTGACTGCTATAAATTCTCTTGAAGCTATTCAGCGTCTTTGAGACCTTGTTCGGGGGCCCTTCGACTTGTGTGGACAAAGCACCCTTCTCAACCAGTCGCGTGAGCAATGTCTTAATCGTGCGAATATTCCAGTCCTTACTTTCCGCGAGGCTCGCCGCGACTTCAGAATCGCCCAGCGGACTTTGCGGCCAAAGAACATCCATAACGTCTAGCTCGGATTGCGAGATGCGGGTTTTTGCGGTTTTCCCCATTTAGGTCGCCTCCTGATGACTACACTTGTAGCCATACAGAAGGACTACATCCGTAGTCAATTAAAAAATGAGGTCAAGATATTACCTTTTCGACAGGTCGATTCTCTAACGTATGAAGTTAACTTCATTAGTATAATCAACTTGCGGTCTATTTTGAGCGTTTTAAGCCGCTC
>CAZFWZ010000091.1:0-9438 GCA_964522765.1 uncultured Caulobacterales bacterium
ATATAACGGCAGCGCCAAGCTAGGCGATGTTACTGGATATGACGGTAATTTTAAGACCACAATCACCTCTTTAAATGAAATCTCAAACCGCTCTAATATCAAAGTGCCATATGCGAATACAATTGGCGTCGTAAACGTCAAAGGCAACATCTCTGGCCAAGGCGAAGCGATTAGGTTTTCCTCGCTAGACGCCTCTCTAACGGACGGCCAGATCAATGGGACATTCACAGGCGCCGCGTCGATGAATAATGGGTTTAACCTAGATGGCGACCTATCAGCCGACATCCCCTCATTGCGCACTCTCGCGCAAGCGACCGGAAGTAACGCTTTACCGCCGAGTACGAGCGCGGGCCCTATTTATGAGCGTTTTGCAGTCTCAGGCAAAGTCAAAGGCAACCCAGCAGAAATCACATTCACATCAGCCCAAATCGCCCTAGATGCTTTACAAGGCACAGGTGATTTCGAGATTGATCTTAAAAAAGCCAAGCCTGAAATGAATGCAACGATGAACATGAACGGCTTGGATGTTCGCCCATATATGGCGGCTTATTCTACGCAAAAGCCAAAAGGCACAATTCAGCCTTGGAGCGAAGCCCCTATCAATATGGCCCCTCTCAAAGCCTTTAACGGTCGTTTTACATTCAACACGCCAAATGTCGTAACAAGCCGTATGTCTTTGGGACAAACAACAATTAACGCAGCACTCCGCGATGGCCGGATGGTGGCTGACCTGCCTAATTTGTTATTATATGGTGGTGCAGGTAGGATGAACGTTGTCCTAAATGGGTCAAGCTCTGTGCCCTCAGTGTCTCTCGATATGAGCATGAAAAAGGTAAACTCGGATAGTCTTTTTAATGCAGCCGCTGGCTTTTCAAATGCATCTGGTGAAATCGGCAGTGCTTTTAAAATCCAAGGCAGCGGACGCTCACAAGCCGCTATTATGAAATCTCTTAAAGGCGGCGGAGATTTTAGAATCTTAAACGGCCTCATTAGAGGTGTGGATCTTGAAGCTTTGCTAAACGGTCTTGACCAAGCCCTTGCCTCCAGAGCCCTTCCTGCAGGTGTTGGTCCTACACAAGTGACGCGGTTCAGTGATCTTTCGGGTCTATTTACAATTACGAACGGTGTTGCGAATGTTAATAAATTCTCTTTAGGCGGAGCAGGTGTTTTGGCCGAAGGCGGCGGCAGTATTGATCTTGGCAACCAATATATCGACTTTAGTTTGCGTCCTCGTTTAACAGGGAAAAACGCAAATGATCTCGCAGCATTTGGTATCCCAATACAAGCCAAAGGTAAGTTTGGGAATGTTAAAGTCGGTCTAGACACGAACATCCTCGGAGACATAGTTGCTGAACGCGCACGTGCTAAAGCGGCAAGCCTAATCACGGATCAATTAGGCGGAAGCGGCCTTGGCGGTGTCCTTGGCGGCGTTGTTGGCGGTAATCAACAATCCTCACAAGGCGGGGTTGGAAGCATTCTTGGTAGCGTTGTTGGCGGCGACCAACAATCTTCACAAGGCGGTTTTGGCAATGTCCTTGGCGGAGTCGTTGGCGGGAACCAGCAGTCCACACAAGGTGGCGGTTTTGAAAGTATTCTTGGCGGTGTTTTAGGCGGCACTCAACAAGCCCCTGCACCACAAGGCACGCAACAACAACCAGTTCAACCCGCGGAGCCTAAGAAAAAAGAACCCAAAGTAGAAGACCTATTGGGCGGCTTATTTGGTTCTAAAAAGAAATAATAAGATGATTTTCAGTTCTCCGACATAGAATTGATTTAGTATGGTGTTGACAAAGCCCTTAAAACTTACTCAGCGATACTGAGTTGCTAGTTGTTGGGCTGTATGCGCAAGCGCCCAAATTGCGTTCCGACAAAGACACGGCCCTTCTCATCAATGGTTGGGCCCGAGAAGGCGTTGTTATATTTTTGCCCGCCAATGATGTAGTGAAATGTGGGTTCGCCTGTGAGCCAGTTTACGGCTTCTAGAGTCCATTCATTGTTACGCGCGCCCATGAAATAAACTTGACCTGATCCTGTGCTCACCCATGGCACGCCATTGGGCGAGGAGATGGTTTCATTGACCCAGGCTTGTTCTAAGACGCGCGTGTCTGGGTTCCATTGGAATTTTTGAATGCCGTAAGGTTGGAATTTCGGATTGCTGCCCAGCGGACCGATGGTCAAGCCGCGCCCCACACCTTCTTTGGGCATGAACCATGCTGTGTTGCGTGGGGTGTTGTTGACAACAAAAGCACCGTAGCCTGCGACGATAACTGTTTGTTCTGATTGTATTTTTTTAACATCTAGCGTTCCCATATTGACAGGGGCTTGTCCGGCAATACGGCGAGAGGGTGCGCCTTCTAGGGATTGCCAATCTTCGGGAATGCCGTCGCGCCACATCAGCACGACATTCATGCGAATATCGCCATCGGTTAGAACGACAAAACGATCCTCTTCATCAAATCCCATCAAACTCGGCGTTGCACCTGTGCCTTCGCCAGTACCGTTTCGATATTTCGCCGTCCAAGCGCCATCTGCTTCATCGGTTGAGAGGCGAGAACCTGTCCAAACCACTTTGTGCATGTGATTGCGCGAGGCTATATAGATGCCGCCTTCATTATCAATGGCGATGGAATTACGTACCCAGCCATAGCCTGTGCCGTGGCTGCTTGTATCTTCTCTGTCTGCGCCGTTTAATTTGACGGAGTGATAGTCTTTCAGGTCTGGCGAGACGGCTATCAGTGTGCCTTCTTCGGTCGGGAATATAATCCAGCCATCATAGGTCATATTCATGCCGACGCTGGCCCCCGCTGCGTCTGCGGGGAGTTGGAAGCGGGCTTTCTCGATAATTTTTGAGCTTGCGTCGCCATCTATCGCGTCGCCATAAGCTACAATAGAACCGTCTTTATTGGCGAAGTAAAACCAGTTATTCGCGCCGACCATGGCATAAACACCTGAGAGACTCTTGAGGGGAAGCATTGCCTTCATGCCGGTTGGAAGGGCGCTCGCGCCGTTATTTTTATCGAGTTTAGCAGAGATTGTTTCCGCCCAGTCTTGCGTATATTTTTTGGCATTTTCGGATGGGAGATGATCGTAAATCTCATAGCTTTCGTAATCGAGCTTATAAACGCCGTTCACGCCATTGGCCCAAAGCAGGCGGCGACCATCGGGATATTCACTGGAATTAAACGCCCCAAAATATCCAGGGCCAAGAAATTGATAAACAAGCTCATCGGGGTCCAGCCGCCGTGACTTATCCATCGGGCCCGGAAGGGGCGTAGCGTCTTGCTGGGCGGGTTCGCCGTGCGGCATGGGGTTCACGCCTGTTGCCGCGAAGGGGTTAGACGGAGCAAAGGCCATATCCATCGGCGCAGACGCAGGGTTCGCCATTTGCGGGGCGAGAGGCAAGTCAAGATCAGGGCGCGGCGGCTCTGGGCCGAAGTCACAGGCTTTCAAGCCAATGAAAACAGCTAGTACAATAATGAGAGTGCCGAGGACTTTTAAAGCGCGTTTCATATGGAAACCTTATTAAATGCGTAGTATTATATCAATTTAATTACGCAAAAAGAGTATATCTTTGTGTGTAAACTACATTTTGCGTAAAAAACTAAAATAATATCGTCTTTTCCGTTGCGAAGTTGAGAGGCTTGCGGTCTAATAAAAGAAAAACAAGGTGAGGGGTCCATGGACTCAATAGATGTCGATATTTTAGTCGTAGGGTCGGGGGCAGGAGCTCTTACTGCGGCCATCACAGCCCATGACTATGGCGGCAAAGTTCTGGTGGTCGAGAAATCCAATATGTATGGCGGGACGTCTGCGACATCTGGCGGCGGTATTTGGATTCCTTGCAATCACCTTATGGCGGAACACGGCGAAAGCGATACGCCTGAAGCGGCGCTTGCATATATGAAAGCCTGTATTGGCGATGCGGTGTCTGAAGAGCGCCTTAAAGCCTATGTCGATAATGCGCCCAAGATGCTTAAAGACATGGAAGACAAATCCGATGTGCGTTTTGTTTCAACGCCTTATGCCGATTACCTGACAGAAAAACCGGGCAGCAAAGAGGGGTGGCGCACGCTTGACCCTGTGCCTTTATCCGCGACGAAATTGGGTAAAGAGTTTTTGAATATGCGCGCGCCTCATCCGCAAACAATCTTTGGCGGTTTTACGATTACGATTGCAGAGGCGCAGACCATCATCACGCGCCAAAAGGGCTGGAAATGGATTATGGCCAAGCTGATGATTTCTTATCGCCTCGATATTCCGATGCGGATGAAATCCAAACGTCACCGCCGACTTTGCCTCGGCAATGCCTTGGTCGGGCGCTGCCTGACATCTGTGTTCAAGCGAAAAATTCCTGTTTGGCGTGAAGCGCCGCTCAAGACTTTGATTGAAACGGATGGCAAAGTAACTGGCGCTATCATCACGAAAAATGGCCAAGACTTCCGCGTGAACGCGGCGAGAGGTGTTATCCTCGCGGCGGGCGGTTTTGAACATAATGCTAAGATGCGTGAAGCGAACCTTCCTGGGCCAACCGATACGAAATGGAGCGCGACGCCGGGACAGAATACGGGTGATGCTCATATCGCCGCGGAGGCTGTAGGTGCGAAGTTAACTCTGTTGGACGCCGCGTGGTGGGGGCCATCTGTGCGCCTTCCGCGTGATGACCGCTCGCGGGTCCTTTTTGCTGAGCGCGCTTTGCCAGGTATTTATATCGTCAATGGCAAGGGCGAGCGTTTCCTCAATGAAGCGGCGAGCTATGACGAAGTGGGGCGCCAACTCCAAGCCCATCCCAAAACAAGTTGGGTTGTTTTTGATCGCCGCGCGCGCGAGAAATATGGCATCGGCCCGCTTTATCCAACGGCGGTTCATCCTGACAGTAAATGGAACGACTCTATCAAAGCTGTTGTCAAAAAATCCGACACGATTGCTGGCCTCGCCGAGATGATGGGCGTTGATGCGGCGGGGCTTCAAAGCACTGTCGATAAAGTCGCGAAATATTCCGAGACGGGCGTAGATGAAGACTATGCTTCGGGCAGCGCGGCCTATGACCGTTACTATGGCGATCCATCTATCACACCTAACCCCTGCCTCGCGCCGCTGGCCAAAGCGCCGTTCTATGCCTTCCCCGTTTATCCGGGTGACATTGGCACGAAGGGCGGCGTTGATGTCGATGTAAATGCGCAGGCACTCAACACAAAAGGTACACCCATTGGCGGGCTTTATGCGACGGGGAATACGGCAAGTTCTGTGATGGGCTATACTTACCCTGGAGCAGGTTCGACCATCGGCCCCGCTATGACCTTTGGTTATGTGGCCGCGAAACACGCTATGGGCGTCAACAGTTAAATAGGAGAATGAAATGAGCTTTGCAGGAACTTGGAATATTGTGATGAAAACCCCGATGGGCGACCGCGAAATCGTTATGGTTATGGCGCAAGATGGCGATAGTCTCTCTGGCACTATGGAAGCCGATGGAACCACTATCGACGTCCAAGAAGGCAAGGTCGCTGATGGTCGCGGCACATGGAAAGCCGACCTCACACAGCCTATGCCGATTACGCTGGAATTTGATTGCGGTGTTGAGGGTGACGCGCTGGACGGGACAGTGAAACTCGGCATGTTTGGTAGTTCCGGCGTTTCTGGAACACGCGCTTAATTAAATAACTTAAGGGGACCGGCATGTTTAAGAAGATATTGGCTATTCTTGTAATCTTGCTCATCGCAGGTTTCATTTTTGCGAAAGTCAAATTCAAGAAAGTCGCGTCCTCCGATTTTGATTTCCCCACTGTGCAAACGGCTGATCTTGCCTCGCTGATTAAAACTCGCCCAGCAGATGCCCCGCCGCCTAATGTTGTTATTCTCCTCGCCGATGATTTGGGCTGGGCCGATGTCGGTTATCGCGGCTCGGATATTAAGACCCCCAATATTGACCGCCTCGCCAAAGAAGGAATGCGGCTGGACCGTTTCTACGCCACTCCTTTTTGCACGCCGACCCGCGCGGCGTTGATGACAGCGCGTGACCCAATTAAGCTTGGCGTGGCTCATGCCGTGTTGATGGCGTGGGATAATGGCGGCGTCTCGCCCACAGAACGCTTTATGCCTGAGGACTTTAAGGCCGCAGGTTATGATACGGCCATGATAGGCAAATGGCACCTTGGCCATACGATAGAACAGCACACGCCCAATGCGCGGGGTTTTGATCATTTCTATGGTCACTTTAATACGGATGTTCTCTATTTTGATCACACCATGGCAGGCGGGCATGACTTCCAAGAAAACGGTAAACCCGTAGATCACCGCGGTGAATATGCCACCAATATTCACGGCAATCAGGCCGTCCGCTATATGGAAAGCCTACGAAACCCCGATAAGCCTTTCTTCCTTTATGTCCCGTTCCTTGCGCCGCATTCGCCGATGGAAGCCAAGGACGAAGATAAAGCTAAATATCCTGCGCGTATCGACACCCCGCGCTATCCCGCCAAGACCTATGCGGCGATGGTGGATAGTATGGACCAAGCCATTGGAGATATTCTCGATAGCCTCGATAGCCAAGGCATTGCCGATAATACCATCGTTCTCTTCTTCTCCGATAATGGCGGCTTCTATAATTTCGGCGGCGTGAACACACCACTGCGCGGGGGCAAGCTGGAAAGCTATGAAGGCGGCGTTCGCGTTAATGCGGTCATGCGCTGGCCTGATGTTCTCCCGCCCAATACGGTCAATGAAAATGTCGTCTCCGTTCTGGATGTCTATCCTAGCCTTGCCAATGCCGCAGGTGTCAGCACAGGCTTCGAAAAAGAGATAGACGGCATAGACCGCTGGAATGCGGTGCTCGGTTCGGGCGAGAAAGATCGCGGCGATCCGCTGATTTTTACCTCCAATGTTCCGGTCTATAATAAGTTCCGCTATGGCGTGCTCGACGGGCCGTGGAAGCTTATCCAACATGTGGACCATCAACGCCGCACAACAGAGGTGCAGACCGAGCTGTTTAATGTCTGGACGGACCCGAATGAATCCGAAGACCTGTCCGCCTCAGAGCCCGAGCAGCTTAAGCGCTTGACCAAAATCCTCGATGAGCGATTGGCGCTCCATCCTGTGGGCGGGCAATATGTCAAAATCCAGCCCCATCCCGGTTGGCGCGCGCCCAATGATTACGCCGATGTTGTTATCCCCGCCGATCAAGTCAACGCCGATATGTGGTCAGGCTTCGGCCCCCTCGCTACGCGTGTATTGCAGCAGACGCATGGCGAACGAGGTAGGATTAAGTACGATTAAAAATATCGTTGGGCTGACTATCTGGCTAATTTCGCCGCTATCTTCTTTGTGGCAAACCTGCCCAATCTTGGCATGAAGCGGGAAATGTAGTGAAAGATATAGGAGTCTTTGCCGATGCGTAGGCGCATCTTATCTTTCTCTATGGCGCGGATGATTTTTGCGGCGGCATATTCGGTGTCCACACCCGTTTTATGGGCGAGGGCGTAATTCTTTTTGGCTTGCTCAACGTCATCGGATTCCTCGACGGTGGCCATAATCATATCGGTGCGAATGGCGCCGGGATGCACGCTAGTTACGCCGATATTTTTAAGTTTCCATTCCGCCCAAAGACTATCGGTAAGGAGCTGCACCCCCGCCTTGGTTGCGCAGTAAGAGGATTGTCCTGGCAGGCCGAGAAAGGCTGACATGGAGGAGAGGTTGATGACATGGGCATCTTTGGCGGCGGTCAGGGCGTCGTCAAACAGGTGACAGCCATAAATTACGCCGTGCAGGTTTATCCCTAACATGCGGTCCCAATCATCAAGGCTATGGGTTGAGAAGTTTTTCTGCAGGGTGATGCCCGCATTATTTATCAGGATATTCACGCCGCCATGTGCCGTGATGACGTCATCGCGAAAGCGGGTCATGGCCTTGCGGTCAGAGACATCGACGACATGCTGCGTGACTTTACCGGCATTGGGCGAGAGGCTTGCCGCTGTTTTTTCAAGCGCCTCTTTTGAAATATCGGTGAGGGCGAGAGCGCAGCCTTTCTCGGCTAGGCCTTGGGCAAGGGCCGAGCCCAATCCGCCGCCCGCGCCTGTGATAACGGCAATATGTCCTGATTGAATATCCATGAGCTTAAGCCTTGCTTTTACGGGGGTCACGTTTTGCCCCCATACCCGTTTCATAAAAACTACCACCCGTCTTAAAACCCCAGCCCAGCATACGGTCAAACATGATATGGGTAATCCAGATAAGGGCAATCATTATCGTGATTTCTTCACCTACCACTATTCCATAGACGCCAAGTACGAGAGGCCAGATAATCCAATGGGTCAGGTTATAAAGCGTACTGCCGAGCTTATGGCTTTTCAGATAACCAATCGCACCTGCATCAGGCAAAAAGAAGAGCAAGATAAAGGTGAGCCAACTATAGCTATTTACGTGGTACAACCAAAGTCCTAAGAGAAAGACCGCCAGCGCCTCCATGCGGCGCAAAAATATCGAATTAGTGAGCATTCGCAGGCTCCTTATCATTAAGCACGCAGCGAACACCGTTGGGGTGTTGGATAAGCGGGACGCAGAAATTACAATGGGTGCAGCCGCTATCATACTCAGGGTCGGCCTGCGCGTGTTTCACAAAATTAGGATCTTTGAGGATAGGTCGCCCGACTTGGACGAAATCAAACCCGGCCTCCATGACGCGGTCAATATCGGCGCGGGTCGAGACGCCGCCGACATAGATGACGGGGCAAGTGACGGCGGCTTTGATGTTTTTTGCGGCCTCTAAAAAGAAGGTCGGCTCATAGGGATATTCTTTCCACATGAGTGGGCCCATGAGCTTATAGAGAAATTTAGAGGTCTTGCTGGAGGCCATAGCGACCATGCCTTTGGCAATGCTTTGTCCGCGAAATAGGTACATGGAATTATAACTCGATGTGCCGCCACTGGGGACGATGCCGTCTATACCGGCGGCGTCGAGCGATTTGGCGACTTCTATGCCTTGTTCATAGCTCACGCCGCCTTTGACCGCGTCGGTCATGGAGATTTTGCCAAGGATAGGAAAGTCGGGGCCAACAGCTTCGCGCGCGGCGGCGAGGCAGTCGAGCGGGACGCGCATGCGCTTTTCATGATTGCCGCCATAATCGTCAGTCCGCTTATTGGTCTTGGGGCTAATAAATTGTGAGAGGCCATAGCCGTGACCAAAATGAATTTCCATTGCGTCAAAGCCTACACGCTTCATAAAATCTGCCGCCTCGCCATAAGTTTGAATGAAATCCTTGATGTCCTGCTCCGTCATGGCGGGGGCAATGGGGCGGCCCGCGGTAAGGCCTATGCCGACAAACATTTTGGAGGGGCCTTTAGGCGGTTGGTCTTTTTGCAGGACTTTGTTTTGAGAGAAATGCCCGCAATGGGTGACTTGGCCGGAGACTTTCGCGCCCGTCTTTTTAATCATCGTGATAAGGT
>CAZFWZ010000092.1:0-5667 GCA_964522765.1 uncultured Caulobacterales bacterium
TCTCGAGAGCAGCGGCAATTTGCGTCCACAGGCATGGTCTCGATGAGGCGCGCGCTAACCTCATGAAACAAGCGGTAAAGCAGCTCTGCTTGCGGCAAATCAGGATCTATGAGCTCAGCATCTGTTAGCGTTCCAAATAAAGATTTCGCTGTGAGCCAATCCTCTTCTGTCGCCGCGCGTGCCGTATCTTGTGCAATCCTTTGAATCATCATGCCGCCGCCGCGCCATTCCGTCTTACCGCCAGGAAGTTGGACTTGCCCGCAAGCTAAATGCACTTTGGTTGGCACTTGCTCTGACTGCGCGAAATAATGTTCGGCGCAAACAGACAGGCTCTCGCCGTCTATAGCCGCAAGGCCCTGATATTGATCCATATCTGGGCCTTGATCGATGGTCATAGAAAATGTCCCGCCGCCTAATAAGGTTTCGGCTCCAGGGTTTATATTATCCAGTTCAATTTCTTTAAGCTTGTCTTCGTCCCATCGCGCATAGCCGCGAATATGACCGTCAGTTGTGCAGTCCGCCATCAGCAACGACACGGCCCCGTCATTCGTGCCGTGGCACTGCACGACAAGGCGCCCATCAAATTTTAGCGCGCGCGCAACAAGCGCGCCAATCATCATCGCTTCGCCGAGCAACCGCGCCACGCGCTCTGGATAGCGCTGAGTGTTTTGACCCGCATTTATGGCGCGTTCAAGCTCACTGCCAAGCTGTACGGAGCGGCCCCGCACGGATTGCCCGTCGAGCTGAAAGACTGTGACTTGGTTGTCGATGAATTGTGTTGTGGTCATAGACGCCAAATGGGAAGCTAACTACAGATTACAAGGCAAGCCTCTAGCTGGACGCAAGCGCCGCCTTTTGCAGGGCGCAAAGCTCAGTAATGCCTTTACCCGCTAGGCGCATAAGTTCAGCCATCTCATCAGCCGTAAACGGAGTCTCTTCAGCGCTGGCCTGCACTTCGATAACGCCGCCCGCCTCAGTCAGTACAAAGTTCGCGTCCGCCTGCGCCGCGCTGTCTTCGACATATTCCAAATCAAGACGGCACTCGCCGTCCACAATGCCGCAAGACACAGCGGCCATACAGTCTGTAATCGGATTCGTTTTAATTTTACCGTCCGCGACAAGCCCCTCGCAGGCCTGTGATAGCGCGACCCAAGCTCCCGTGATTGAGGCGGTACGCGTGCCGCCGTCCGCCTGCATGACATCACAATCAACAATAATCTGGCGCTCACCGAGCTGCTCAAGGTTAACCGCTGCGCGCAGTGAACGTCCGATAAGGCGCTGGATTTCAACTGTACGGCCACCCTGCTTACCTCGGGCCGCTTCGCGTGAATTTCGGCTGTGCGTGGCGCGGGGCAACATACCATATTCCGCCGTAACCCAGCCCTTGCCTTTGCCTTTCATCCAGCGCGGAACATTTTCATCAACAGACGCCGTGCAAAGCACATGAGTATTGCCAAATTTCACAAGGCAGGAGCCTTCGGCATATTTGCTCGCGCCGACGTCAAATGTAATTGGGCGTAGGGCTTCTCTGTCTCTATTGTCAGGGCGCATATCAACTCTCATCTTCTGGAATATGGTTATCGACCTTGCCCTAGCCGAGCTATGCGCGCGGCGCGAGTCAAAAAGGAGAAAACTGTCGTGAAAAGTCACTTGAAAATTGGCCGCGCCATCGCCAAATACAGCCTATGGCATTAATCAGCGCACAGCTTAACCTTTCGGACATGGACACGCGTGCGCGGGCCGTGTTCAAAGACATCGTGCAAAGCTACCTTGAAACAGGCCAGCCCATTGGCTCGCGCACACTCGCCCTCTCAGGCGGGCGTACGCTCTCGCCGGCGACCATTCGTAATACAATGGCAGATTTAACGCGTTATGGCCTTCTTGCCGCTCCTCATGTCAGTGCGGGTCGTATCCCCACGCAAATGGGGCTTCGCCTTTTTGTTGATGGACTCCTTGAACTAGGCGACCTGACCTCATCTGAGCAAAGCCGGCTCGAGCAGCAGCTCACCCATATGAAACGCAACCCCACCTCCGTACTTGAGCAAGCCTCGAGCCTATTAGCGGGCCTCGCGGGCGGCGCGGGTCTGGTCCTGACGCCAGAGCAAGATAGCTCCAAAGCTGTTCGCCATGTCGAATTTGTTAATCTAGGCGGCGAGCAAACCTTGGTTGTGCTTGTCTATGTGGATGGGCAGGTTGAAAATCGGCTCATGCCCTACCCTGCAGGCCTGCTCCCCAGTTCGCTTGAGCATGCGGGAAACTTTCTCTCCACTCGGCTCAAAGGCCGTAAGCTATCGGAAGCCCGCGAGGATATTCTTACGGAAATTAAAGATGGCCTAGCCGCCATCGATGCCGCCGCCAGTAATTTGATTGAGCAAGGCCTTGCGGCTTGGTCGGATGATAGCGCAGGACGCAGCGAGCGGGCTTTAATTGTCCGCGGACGCGCAAGACTGCTTGACAATTTGGAAGCACAGACCGATTTGGAGCGCATACAACTTTTATTTCGGGATCTCGAGCAAAAGGAAGACTTGATTGCCCTACTTGATCGAGCAGAAGAGGCGGACGGCGTGAAGATTTTTATCGGCACAGAAAATCCAATGTTCTCTCTCTCAGGTAGCAGCGTGGTCGTCGCGCCCTATCGGGATGCCGAGCAAAACATTATCGGCGCGCTCGGAGTCATTGGTCCGACGCGGTTAAATTATGGACGGGTCATCCCCGTGGTGGATTATACGGCGCAGTTGGTTGGGAAACTACTCAGCGGCGCCAAATAGATAGATTGAATTTTAAGGAGCCCGAAATGGCTGATGATAAAAAGACAAAACGCAGCACGCTGAAAATGCCCGGCGCAAATGCCAGCACGCCAGATATTGACGGCTTGCCAAGCGACGCTGAACTGGATGCACTACAGGCCATGATTGACGGCGAAAAAGAGGCTGTTGCCCAGCGCGAAGAACCTGAAGACGATACGCCTGACCCTCAAGCGCGTATTGAAGAGCTCGAAACTGAGCTCGCGAATTTGAAGGACCAAGCTTTGCGCGCTATGGCCGACGCCGAGAATGTGAAAAAACGCGCGGCTAAAGAAGTGACGGCGGCTAAAACCTACGGCATTGAACGCTTTGCTGTGGATGTATTGTCTATCTCTGACAATCTTTCGCGCGCGCTACTCACTATTGATGGTAAGGCGCAAGACGAAATGGGCGAAAACGCGAAAAACCTAATCGCCGGGATTGAACTGACCGAGAAAGAACTTATGGCTGTTCTCGCCCGTCACGGTATCACCTCTGTCCCTGGCAAGGGCTCTAAATTTGATCCCAATGTTCACCAAGCCGTAGCTCAAGTCCCGTCCGATGAAGAGAAAGGCAACGTCGCCGAAGTCATGCAAACAGGCTTTAAGCTAGGCGATCGAACGCTCCGCGCGGCCATGGTCTCTGTCTCGACAGGCAAAGCCTAGGCACACCTAACTCACCGTCTAATTGTCTTGATTTGATTCACTGCGTTAATGTGTCTAAAAGTCTCATAACGAGCTTAAAAGAGCCGGCAATATAAAACATCGAGGGGACGCTATGACCGATCAGAGCGGCGACAGCTGGGACATATACACGGATAAACGTGGAGAGTTTCGCTGGCGCAGAACGGCCCCCAATAAAAATATCACAGGCCGTGCCTGCGAAAGTTATAAAGCCAAAGCCGACTGCATTGCTAACGCGCAGCGCCACGGCATGGACGGCAATCCAAATGGCCTCGGCAAGGATGATCGGTGGGAGTGCTATAAAGATAAACGCGGAGAGTTTAGGTGGCGGCGCATCGCGCGAAATGGCCGAATTACAGGCACAAGCTCTGAAGGCTATGCGTCTAAAACAAGATGCGAATCTAACGCCAAATACAATGGCAAAACCTAAACGAAAAGAGACCTGTGTTCATGACCGACCTTGATAAAATGCTGGCCTCCGCCGCACCTGAACAGCTTGCAAGTGACCCCATCATGCGCGCCGCCTTTATTGTCGGCCTTATGGCGGCAGATATTTTTATCCCCGTTATGGAAAGTGAAGACGAGCAGGCCAATGCGGGCGGCGTCTCGCTTATGGCGATATCGGTTGAAGACGTGCCGCATGTGCTTTTATTCTCTAATGAAAAAGCCTTGCGTAAGTTTGCGAGCACAGGTCAACGCTTTGCAAAAGTCAGCGGGCTCAATTTATTTCCAAACCTTATGGGGCAAAATGCGATTTTAAACCCTGGGCCTAAGGGACTGAAGCTCACGCCAGAAGACATTGCGCAAGTCAACGGAAAATCAGCTACTCAGCAGCCTTCAATTCCTCACGGGGCGCCAGGCCATGTTCATGGTCCGGGTTGTCGGCACTAATTCCGCATTGCATAGCCACGCCTTCGAAGACTGACGTCCCGCCATTGAGAAAAAAGCTCGCGTCTTTTGAAAAGGCATCGACCAAAAAATCAAAGACCGCGCGAATGCGCGTACTGCGCCGCAGGTCTTCATGCGCAACCAAAAACAAATCTTCTTGCTGCGAGACATTCGGCAAAACGCGAACAATATTCGTACCTGAAAACGAGCCACAAAGCGGCATAGCGCCAATGCCGTAACCGCCTGCTATAGCGGTATCAAAAGCCCAGATTGAATTCGTCTTAAAGGTAATGCGTTCAGGCAGATGCACGGGCTTACCATTATCCATAAGCCATAAAATCTTATCATCCATGATGCTTGCAACGACGCCGTCATGATCTTTTAAATCCTCAAGACTATTGGGCATTCCGCGGCGGGCTATATAATCTTCAGAGGCGAACAGCCCAAAAGTCACTGTCGCTACCTTACGCCCAATCAAACTGTTTTGTTCACCCGGCCCCATCCAGCGCAGAGCTATATCGGCTTCCCGTTGCGCTAGATTATAATTGCGAAAGCCGATACCCAAATCGATGAGCACGTCGGGGTGACTGGCCCGAAACATTTGCATGACATCGGGCAGCCATGCCGTTCCTAGGCCTTCCGTTGCGGCCATCCGCACGACACCCGCGAGAGAGTTTTCAAGCGTGGCGGAGCTGCGGTCAATCGCGGCGGCTTCGTCCTGCATGCGGCGCACATGATCTAGAATTGAATTACCAAATGTTGTCGGAACGAGCTTGCCGGCTTCTTTCGTCAGCAGCCGCGTCTTAAAATGGTCTTCGAGCGCGCGAATGCGGCGACCCACAGTCGGCTGGCTCATTTTAAGTTTTCGCCCCGCCGCTGTCAGGCTACCGGTTTCAGCAACAGCGATGAAAATTGGATAATCTGACCAGTTATTCATGCAATATTGCATAAATCATTAGCTCAGAATGTCAATCCGTTCATTTATGATGGAAGTGTGACAAAACCGCCATATTCTATGAAGACTATGCCTCAATTTTAAACGTAAGGCCTGCGTGCTTTGTCAGGCGATCAATCAACGCGCCGCCCATAGCAGGGGCGGTTGTGTAAACGCCTCCGCCTGTTTTGGAACTAGGCACATCAAGCGCGAGGGTGAGCGCGGCCTCTGTAATCATCTTAGATGTTGAGCCATAGCCTGGGTCTTTATCGCCCGTCACGCCCGCGATAATTTTGTCGCCATTTTTCAAATCACCCACAAACATAACATCATAAAATCCCGTCTCGCGTTCTTCTTTGGACGGCCCTTCGCCGGGCTT
>CAZFWZ010000092.1:5767-9424 GCA_964522765.1 uncultured Caulobacterales bacterium
GGCGTGAGCGAAAACGGGTCTTTGAGCCATTCGAGTACATGCGGTTCAGTCATCGCGCGTTTCATGGACTCCTTAAAGCTCGCCGCTGTACCGCCGCTAAATGTGCCTTGCATTTTACGCACGCGACCGCGAACTGTATCGACGGTATGGCCCGTGCGGCGCTTGGCTTCTTGCTGAAGAAAATAAACGCCCATATCAAACGGGATAGAATCAAAGCCGCAGGACAGCACAATGCGCGCGCCGCTCTCTTTGGCTTGGCTATCAAAGCCTTCAATCATATCGCGCATCCACGCAGGCTCTCCGCAAAGATCGACATAATCCGTGCCGTTCGCGACGCAGGCCCCGACTAGGTCAGTTCCGTAAAGCTGATAAGGGCCAACGGTTGTGAGAACAACTTTGGTGAGAGACGCCATGGCAGAGAGGCTGTGCGCGTCTGCGCTATCAGCGGTGATGAGGGGTACGTCATTTGAAATACCCATTTCGTCGCGTACGGCTTCTAGCTTTGCCGCGCTGCGGCCCGCCATCGCCCACTTAACTTTGGAACCATATTCTTTTTGCAGATACTCAGCGACAAGCCGGCCTGTAAAGCCTGTGGCCCCGAAGACAATAACATCAAATTGGCGGTCAGATTTCGGCGTAAGTGTCATGGCAGGCTCCGTGAAAGAGTTATGGAAGGGTTGTGGAATTATATGCACTTAATTGCATATAATTCAAATTACCGCAATGACGAAGTTAGTTCAGCTTTTTACGCGCCAGAGTTTTGGCCGATAAGCTGCTGACATAAAGATAGCCGTCGGGCGCGACGATGCCGCCCGTGGCTTGAGGGTAAGCCCCGCTCGGATCCTGAAGCGTATGCATCACCTCGCCAGCTGCCGACAGATGAATAAGAAAGCCATAGTTCTCGGCTTTAGGCCGCATGAATGCGGGTAGACGCAGCGCAAGCTTACGCATGAATGGCTTTGCCGAATTCTCATCCAGAAATGCCGCGCGCTGTGAAATCAAGCCGAGAATAAATGTTCCATCTGGCTGGTCATTTATATTATCAGGAAAGCCCGGCAGATTATCGAGCACGACCTCGCGCTCACCCTTGCGCGGACCATCGACATATATCCGGTGCAGGGAGTATGTTCCCGTTTCATTGACAAGAAGGCTCATCCCGTCCGCCGCCATAGCCACGCCGTTTGAAAAGCTAAAGCCGCCTGCGACCACGCGCGTCACGCCGTCCCTTGGATCATATGACAGCACACGGCCCGTCTTGCGGTGTTCCATAATTTCAAGAAGGCTCGCGCCCAGTGTGCTGCCGATCGCCTCGGCCCCAAATTTAGTCGAGGCATCCGAGAAATAAATCACGCCGTCAGGGCCAATATCCAAATCATCAGCATAGGCAATCGGCATGCCATCAACTTCATTTGTCAAAAGGGTCAGAGCACCGTCTGGCGTCATAGACATGAGGCCTTTATAAGCATCCGCAATATAAAGAACGCCTTCATCATCAAACTCAATGCCCAACGGCACGCCGCCTGTATTTGCGAGGACGCGGTGATCTTTAGTCTCGGGATTAATTTCTATAATCTCGCCCTTATGGCCCGAGACATAGATGCGCAGCCCATCTTCGGTCTCCCGGTACGCCGCATCCTCTGGCCCGTAAGTGTCGCCAATCGGCAGCAGCTCTAAATCCGCCAGCCGCGTATTAGGCGCGTAATCGCCAACATAGCCCGCATCCGAAGGCGCATCCCAAACCAAGGGATCAATCGGCACAGGCCAAAGTGCGAGATAGGCCGCGCCAAGGGTAAGTATAGCGGCCGTGCCTAAGAGTAGTTTTTTCATGAGACTCCCCGTTTTAGGGAGAGTTAATCACGGGCGGGAGTGTGGGGCAAGAGGCCTCAAAGCCCCAACCGCCGCTCAATCGCGTCCCATGACAGGCTCGCCGCGTCGACGCCGCTAAAGCGTTTCAGCTCCTGAACGCCCGTCGGCGACGTAATATTTATCTCGGTCATTTTATCGCCAATGACGTCTATGCCGACGAGAACTTGCCCGCGCTCTTTGAGCATGGGGCCAATAGCGCGGCATATACGAAGGTCATCCTCGGTGAGTTCGGTGGGGCGCGCTTCGCCGCCGACATGCATATTACTGCGCGTCTCACCTTTTTGCGGCACGCGGTTAATCGCGCCGACAGGCTCCCCGTCAATAATGATGACGCGCTTATCACCCTTGGATACCTCCTTTAAAAAGGCCTGCGCAATGATAGGTTCACGCGAGCTTTCCATGAACATTTCCATCAGGCTGCTATAGTTACTATCATCCTCTTTGACGCGAAATACCCCGGCTCCGCCGTTCCCAAATAGCGGCTTTAGGATGATGTCTTTATGCCTCTTGCGAAACGCATCAATGGCGCGGCGATCGCGCGTAATAAGCGTTTCCGGCATAAGCTCTGGGTAATCGAGCGGCAGAATTTTCTCGGGACAAGAGCGCACCCATTCAGGGTCATTAACAACAAGCGTGTCGCCTTTAAGCCGCTCAAGAAGATGCGCCGCCGTAATATACGCCATATCAAATGGCGGGTCTTGGCGCATCCATACCACATCAATATCTTCCGCCAGATTAATCACACGGCGCTCACCAAAAGTAACGTGATGACCGCGCTCGCGCCGCACCGTCATCGGGCGCGCATAAGCCTCTATTCGGCCCTCATTATAAGAGAGATGCTCGGGCGCATATTCGAACATTTCCATACCGCGCGCCTGCGCCACTTCGGCGAGGGCAAAGGTTGTATCGCCGTCAATATCGACCGTTTCCATCGGGTCCATTTGAAAGGCAACTTTTAGAGAAGATGAGGTCTGCGTCATGGAGTGTAAGCCTGTTTATGAGTCATTCGCTTGCTATTGCCGCAGAAAGGCGTAAGGGGCAAGCCCGCACCCCAAATTCGCCTTAGAGGCGAAAAATGGCACCAAGAACAATAGGAGTTCTCATGTTTCGCACCCTAACCCTCGCCCTCACCGCAGTAGCGCTGTCGTCCTGCGCCACGACCTCGGTTGATAATACCAGCGGCGCGCAAGTGAGTGCTAATGCCACAACTGTTGAAGTTCTTCCGCCTGAGCCCGTTTTGGCAGCAGAGGCCCCCAAAGCCGTTGCCTCTAATATGGCAGATAAACTCGCAGGCAAGAACACTGATGTTTTGGGTAATCAGCTACTGACAAGCGAAAAAACAATCACAGCCCCAGCTAGCGCCGTAGCCGAGCCTGCCGCGCCTGAGCTCGAAAATCTTTATTATGTCGCCCAGACAAAATGGGAGATGGTAAAGTTTATTGAGGCTGTGAACGCCGCCGAGCTCGCGACAGCGCTTGAGGCGGAGGGCGCTATGACAGTCTTCGCCCCAACATCTGACGCCTTTGCGCAGGCGGGTGATATCGCGGCTGATGCTAATCTTCTCAAAGGTCATATTGTTTCTGGTAAATATACGTCGGAAGACCTCATCGCGCGCGCCGCCAAGGGCGACACATCGCTTCCGACTTTGGCAGGTTCAGAGCTGACCCTTTACGTTACGGGTGATGCCGTCAAAGTCGCAGATTCCAGCGGGCGGCTTTATACCGTCGTGACGGCGGATAATGACGCGAGCAATGGCGTACTACACCAGATTAACGGCGTGTTCGCCGCCCA
>CAZFWZ010000093.1:0-8694 GCA_964522765.1 uncultured Caulobacterales bacterium
GATTTGCGGCGCGCGTCAGAGGCTTTCGCCTGCTCGCGCGCGAGGTCATGTGTGTCCGTGATAAACGCGTTCAGCCCCTTGGCCGCCGTGCAGGCGCTGATATGGGCTTCGGTTAATTCTAAGGAGCTGAAATCGCCCTTCGCCATACCGTCAAGCGCGCCAGATAATGTGAGGTTTGTGAGATCTGTCATGGTCTACTCCACACTTCTTGGAACGACAAAGAAGCCGTCCTCAGATTTAGGCGCGTTTTTCAAAACGTCATCACGCTTGCCGCCGTCGGTCACTTTATCAGCGCGCATCGGCGCCGCCATAGCCACGGCGGACGTCATCGGCGCGACGCCCTCAACGTCAACTTCTTGCAACTGCTCAATCCAGCCCAGTATTCCGTTCAGCTCATCGGCAAGCGGTTGCAGACGATTGTCCTCGACATGCAGGCGCGAGAGGCGCGCGATTTTCTTAACGTCTTTGGCGCTGACAGTTTCTTTGGCTGTTTCGGACATAGGGACCGCTCCATATAAGTACAGATGCGCGAGTTAGCAGGGGCAGCGCCGCCTCGCAAGCCTCTGATGACGCGAAATTGAGCACAAGCTCTCTAAGCCTCATTTCTGTTCATCGCTCATGCGGCCGCGATGCTTGAAACAGCACCGCTTTACCGCTAGGCCACAGCAAACCACACGGGATAAAAAATGGCTAAAAAATACGAGAATGTGTGTTCCCCCATGACACCTCGGCTGGGCAACCGCTTTTCCAAATGGATATGGCGCAGCGTGCTGCATAGCCTTGGCTGGACAATCAGAGGTGAGTTCCCAAATGAACCTAAGCTGATTTTCATCGGCGCGCCCCATACCTCCAATTGGGATATGATAATTGCCGTGTCCTCTATGCAGGCCGCCGGCGTCAAAGCCTCATGGATGATGAAAAAACAAGGCTTTTTCTGGCCGCTGGGCGGATGGTTTAAATCTATGGGCGGCGTGCCGATTGACCGCGGCGCGAAGCTCGACATTACAACGCAAATGGCCGACTGGTTTGACTCTGTCGATCAAGGCTATCTTGGCATCACGCCCGAAGGCACGCGCTCCAAAGTTGATAAGTTCAAAAAGGGCTACCTTCGTATTGCCTATGCCTCCAATGTTCCCGTCTTTACCGTCGCCATAGACGCGCCTGCCAAAGAAGTGGTTTTGGATAAAATAATGCCGCTAACGGGGGACATCAACGTTGATAACGAAGCCATCAAAGCTTATTACGATGAAAACTACATTGGGATTAAACCCGAAAATGGATAGACCCCCGAAACAAGGCAAACCAAAGAGCGCCCTATGAAATATGACAACCCCCATATGAGCGAGCATTCCCCCCGCATGGGTAATGCGCTCTCGCGCGGGCTCGGCTCGTTTTTCCTAAAGCTCATAGGCTGGAAACTCGTAGGCAGAATGCCTGACGAACCTAAGTTTATAATTCTCGGCGTACCGCATACCTCAAATTGGGACGCGATTTCAGCCTCGCTCGCTATGCTCGCAAGCGGTTTCAAATATACATTTCTGATTAAAAAAGAATGGTTCTTCTGGCCCATGGGCCCGCTCTTTCGCGCTCTTGGCGGTTATCCCGTCGACCGCGGCAAAGGGGCCGTAAACGTTGTCGACCAGCTCGTTGAGCTATTTGAGGCTGAGGACAAAGTCTGCGTCGGCTTCCCGCCCGAAGGGACGCGCAGCCTCGTAGATAGATATAAAACAGGGTATCTTCGCGCGGCTTACGCCGCCAAAGTCCCTGTCTTTGTCTGCGCCTTTGACGGTCCCGGTAAACGCGTTGTCCTTGATAAGCTCATGCCGCTGACAGGCGATTTGCAAACAGACAATACCGCGATCAAAGCCTATGTCGACGCTACATGGATAGGCGTACACCCCGAACGGCAGATGAAAATCACGGAAGTCTAACGCCGCGTGAACTCCCCCACCCATTCCCTGCTCGCAATGGCGCTGCTCTCAAAACGCGGCCATTCAAAGCGCAATTGGGCGGTGTTTATGGGCTCAGTCATACCCGACATCGCGATTTACCTTTGGTATCCCTACCAAAGCTTTATCAAAGGCGAGAGCGGGCGGCGGATTTGGAATGAGCTTTATTTTGAGCCGCCCATGCAAAACCTGATTGCGCTGTTTAATTCCATTCCGATTTACGCCGTGATGTTTTTAATCGGGTTTTTCGCGCGCGGAAGGCTGTGGGGCAAATGCCTTTTGGTGTTCGCGCTTGCCGCCCTCATCCATATGGCAACCGACCTGCCTGTGCATGCCCATGATGCCTATCGTCATTTCTGGCCCCTTTCAGATTGGCGGTTTTTTTCGCCCTTTAGTTATTACGAAGCTGATCATCATGCGGGCTGGGTCAGCCTGATTGAGGCCGTTATCGCGCTGACCAGTATTTTCGTGCTCTGGCGACGCTTTCCCAAGCGCTGGGTGAAAACCCTGCTTGGCGTCTTGGCTGTGCTTTATATTGCCCTGCAAGTGGTCATGCGGCTTGCGCCTTTTGGGGCGGCAGGATAGAGCGCCCCAAGAAAGATAAAGCATATGGCGATGATAACCCTAGATGATTTGCGCGGTAGCACTGGCGCGCTGCTCGGCCTTGACCCCGGCACAAAGACGCTCGGCCTCGCCATATCCGACAGAACGCGCCTTATCTCCACACCGCTTCACACGATTAAGCGCAGTAAATTTAACGTCGATGCGAAAGCCTTGCTTGACACTTATGATAAGAACGAAGCGAGCGCGCTGATTGTGGGCTATCCCATCAATATGGACGGCAGCCACGGCCCGCGCACGCAATCAGTCAGGGATTTTTGTACAAACCTGCTGCGTCTGCGCGACCTCCCCATTTTTCTCTGGGACGAGCGCCTCTCCACCATGGCCGTCACCCGCACAATGCTAGAGGCCGACATGAGCCGCAAAAAACGCGCCGAGAATGTGGATAAGCTCGCCGCGAGCTATATCCTGCAAGGCGTGCTCGATAGGCTTCGGAGTTAGTCTTTGTTGACTCTCCCCCCGCCCACGCTTAAACCCTCTAAAATCTTAGAGAGGCTACATGTCAGCACCTAAAGACCATGTTGGGGATTACCCATTTTCACGGCCGCATTGCCTATCTATTTCTGATTTTCACCGTATGGATGTTGAAGCGCTTCTGGCGCGAGGCGAGCATTATCTTGACTTGGATGTGCAAAAGAGCGGCAGCCGTGATGTGCTCGCGGGTAAGACGCTGATTAATCTGTTTTTTGAAAACTCTACCCGCACAGAAAAGAGCTTTGAGCTGGCAGGGCGCAGGCTCGGCGCGGACGTGATTAATATGAACATCGCAACCTCAAGCGCGGCCAAAGGAGAGACGCTGCTGGATACGGCGACGACGCTTAACGCGATGAACCCTGATCTTTTAGTCGTGCGCCACGGCAGCTCAGGCGCGCCGGCGCTCCTTGCACAGAAAGTCTCTTGCGCCGTGATTAATGCGGGCGACGGCACGCATGGGCATCCAACCCAAGCGCTGCTCGATGCGCTGACCCTGCGCCAAGCCTTTGGCGGCGATATTGACGGGCTGCGCATCGCGATTTGCGGCGACATTCTACATTCAAGGGTCGCTAGAAGTAATGTTGAACTTCTCAATATGCTCGGCTGTGAGGTTCGCCTGATTGGCCCGCCGACCTTGCTGCCTGCCGATGCGGACCGCTGGGGCGTCGATGTCTTTCACGATATGAAAGAGGGGCTTGCGGGCTGTGATGTGGTCATGATGCTGCGCTTGCAACTCGAGCGTATGAGCGGGGCATTCGTGCCGAGCAAGCGCGAGTATTTTCATTTTTACGGCCTTGACCGCGCCAAACTCGCCTTCGCCAAACCCGGCGCGCTGGTCATGCATCCCGGCCCGATGAACCGCGGCGTTGAAATCGCCAGCTCCATAGCCGATGACCCGGACGTCAGCCTGGTTACGCAGCAAGTCGAAACGGGCGTCGCCATGCGCATGGGGATATTACATGCCCTCTCGGAAGCCCAAGATATTCGGCGCGGCTTGGAGGCAAAATCATGAGCACGACCTCCATCATAAATGCCCGTATCATCGACCCCGCATCTGAATATGACGGCGTCGGCGTTATCGTCATGGAAGATGGCGTGATTGCAGAAAAATTTGACAGCTCCCCGCGCGGCGAGATTATTGATGCGCGCGGCAAAATTGCGGCGCCTGGCTTAATTGATATGCGCGTTCAATCAGGCGAACCGGGCCGCGAGAGCAAAGAGACGCTGAAATCCTCTGGAAGGGCCGCCGCGGCGGGCGGCGTTACGACGATGGTGATTACGCCCGACACCAAGCCCGTTATCGATGACGCGGCCATGGTGGATTATATCTCGCGGCGCGGCGTGGTAGAATCGGATATAAATGTTCTTGTCGCCGGCGCCCTGACGGCGGGCCTTGACGGCAGCACACTTGCGGAGGTTGGCCTGATGCAAGAGGCGGGCGCGGTGATGTTTAGCAGCGGGCGAAACCCAATATCAGACGCGCAGACCATGCGCCGCATGCTATCTTATGCCGCCAATTTTAACGCGCTAATTTCCAACCGCGCGATAGACCCGAGCCTTGCGCGCGGAGCCGTAGCGCATGAGAGCGATATGTCCTCACGCCTTGGCCTGACCGCGGCCCCAGCTATGGCAGAGCGGCTCATGGCAGAGCGCGATGTGGCTCTCGCGGAGCTCACAGGCGGGCGATTGCTGCTCGACCTCATCAGTTCTCGCGAAGCCGTAGATGTGGTACGGCGCGCGAAATCGCGTGACCTTGAGGTTGCGGCATCTGTGTCAATAAACCATCTCTGCCTGAACGAGATTGACATTGGCGATTACCGCAGCTTTGCCAAGCTCGACCCGCCGCTTCGCGATGAGTCCGACCGCATGGCTTTGCTTGAGGCCGTGAATGACGGCACAATAGATATTATTGTGTCGGACCATGACCCGCGCCCCGCAGGCGAGAAGCGCTTACCTTTTGCTGACGCCAGCGCAGGGGCCGTCGGCCTTGAAATCCTGCTCGCGGGCGGGCTGTCACAAGTTTCGCAGGGCACGCTTGATTTAAATGCATTGCTTGCGGCCATGACAATTAATCCCGCTGCTCTTCTTGGCCTCAAAAGCGGCCACTTAGCCCAAGGCGCGCCCGCTGACGTCATACTCATTGACCCCAACATCCCTTGGGTGTGCGAGGCCAGTCAGCTTTTATCGAAAAGCAAGAACACGCCATTTGACGGACGCCGCATGACAGGCAAATGCGTGCAAACTTTCGTCGGGGGTGTGAGCGTTTTTGGTGCTTAGAATAATATCAGTTAATTTTTATAAATTTTTTCAACACACATTATTTAGACTTTTTATATAGACGCGTGTGATAGAGCGGGCCTTCAACGTGATTGATACCGTTAAACTGACCCTTTGGGAGATTTAATCCCCGAAGATTAAGATCATTTGGAACGCATATGCCGAACCCTCTTAATAGCGTGCTCAACCTGATCGCCGCAGCTATACTGGCCGACAAACGGGTTTTCGCCTCTGAAGTTGAGGTTTTTATTCAAGAAGCTAGCCGGCTTGAACTTGTGAAGCGGCTAGATCCCGAAATGACTGAAGCCAAGCTCCTGTCATGGTACGAGCTCTATAAGGACGCTATTGAAGCCAATCTTAAAACGCCCTATTTCAAAGATTGGTATTATAGCTTACTCGAACAGATTTCGGCGCTGCCCGACAAAGAAAAGATGTTGGACGTTATGAGGCACATCTCTGCAGCCGACAATGAAATCCATGTCAGTGAGCGCGCGCTGGTCGCTCTCGCTGAACGCTATTGGGATATGGCGGCTTAGGCTCAAGTAATTTTATTTGGACCGATCTGCCGCCATCACGAGCTTTTTGTAATCGCGTAAATCACCATCATAGCGTTTGGCCTTGCCGTCATTAACGAGCCATAATCTATCGGCTGTCGCTTCAGCCAGATACACATCATGGGTTATCAAAAGCACCGCGCCGGGAAAATCATTTATCGCGTAGATCAACGCTTCGCGGCTATCAATATCAAGGTGAGACGTTGGCTCATCAAGGATAAGAACATGAGGTTTATCAATAGACATAAGGCCAAGCAGCAGGCGGACTTTTTCACCGCCCGAGAGTTTTTCAACCTTGGTTTCCACTTTGGCATGAGAAAAGCCCATGGCAGCCGCAGAGGCCCGCGTACGGCTTTGCGGCGTCCCTTTGGGCAGTTTATTTGTCACGTGATCAAGCACGGTTTCGCCGGCTGTCAGCTCGTCGAGTTGGTCTTGAGAGAAATACCCAATGCGAAGCGCGCGCGGCGCTTTGCGCTCGCCGGACATAAGCGGTAGGCGCTCGGCAATAGATTTCACAAGGGTTGTCTTGCCCTGCCCGTTAGCCCCGACGATGGCGACGCGGTCTTCGGGATCAAGACGCAACGTCACGCCTGATAAAATTTTAGCATCAGCGCCATAGCCCAAATCGCATTTTTCGAGCTGGAGCATAGGCGGGGCGAGCTTATCTTTTGGTGCGCCGAAATTAAACGGCGTCGTACGCTCTCCAATCGGAATAGAAATCTCTTGCATCTTCTCAAGCATTTTCACGCGAGACTGCGCTTGGCGAGCTTTGGACGCTTTGGCTTTAAAGCGGTCTACAAAGGCCTGCAGGTGAGCGCGGTCAGCATCTTGCTTTACCTTTTGCGCTTCAAGCTGGGCCGTCTTAGCAGCAGAGAGTTTCATCCAGTCGTCATAACCGCCGGTACAGAGCTCAAGCTTTTGATGTTCCAGCGCGAGCGTATGGGTAACAGAGCGGTTGAGCATTTCGCGGTCATGGCTAACCATAATAACTGTATGCGGATATTTGCGAATGTAATCCTCAAGCCACGCCGCACCTTCAAGATCTAGATAGTTAGTTGGCTCATCTAGCAGCAATAAATCAGGCTCGCTCACAAGCACCCCCGCAATCGCCGCGCGCATGCGCCAACCGCCAGAGAACTCTTTCGTGGCGCGGCCGAAGTCCTCAGCTTTAAAGCCAAGACCTGAGAGCACTTTCGCCGCGCGCGTATCGGCGTTCCACGCGTCAATATCAATAAGGCGTTCATGTATCTCGCCAATGCGGTCGGCATCAGTGGCGGTTTCCATCTCAATCATCAGCGCGTGGCGTTCCGTATCTGCGGCCAGCACAACGTCCATTATGCTGTCATCAGTCGCGGCCACCTCTTGCGCGACCCAGCCCAGACGCGCACCTTTGTTGAGCTTAATCGAGCTATCTTTTTTCGGATCCTGAATATCTTCGCGGATAAGCTTGAGGAGCGTTGATTTTCCCGTGCCATTTCGGCCAATCAGGCCAACCTTCCAGCCAGAGGCAATGAAGGCGCTTGCTTTGATAAAAAGCGGGCGCGTGGGGAGGCGGTAATCAAGGTCTGTAATCGTGAGCATGAGCGGCGTATTAGACAGATGCTGCGCGATAGCAAGAGGGAAGCTGCGGGATTATTGGCTTTGACACGAAAGCTATCTTTGGGCAGTTAGTTTGCATGGATACAATGCCCCTCATTATCAGTCTTGTTTTTGGCTATTTACTGGGCTCTATTCCGTTTGGGCTGCTGATTGCTAAGGCCGCAGGGCAAGGCGATATTCGCGGCATTGGTTCAGGTAATATTGGTGCAACCAATGTGCTGAGAACAGGCCGTAAAGATTTAGCGTTTCTGACGCTTCTGACGGACGCGGGTAAAGCGGGCGTTGCCGCGCTCATCATCACCCATTTTTTTGGCCTGCCCTTTGGATTATTTGCGGGCACGCTCGCGCTCATCGGGCACTGCTTTCCTGTCTGGCTTGGCTTTAAAGGCGGCAAAGGCGTGGCGACATTTTTCGGCTGCCTACTCGCGACGGCTTGGCCCGTGGGATTGATTGCGGGCGCAATATGGCTCGTCATCGCCTTTCTTACCAAGATGTCCGCCATGGCAGGTCTATGGGCGGCGGCAAGCGCCCCAGTGATTGCATTAGTTTTAGGACGGCTGGACATCTCCATCATGTCCCTTGTTTTAGCGCTTGTGATTTTCATACGTCACAAAGACAATATAGGCCGCATCCTTAAAGGCACGGAACCCAAGATTGGAGCCAAAAAAAAAGAGACCTCCGCTTGAGCGGCCGCTCTGAACTCTCCTACACTGAGCGGCGCGATTGGCTAAGGCTATCGCGCACGGCCACGGTTGGCCCTGTCGCTTTTCGCGATTTGATTGCGCGCTATAAAACGGCCGGCGCGGCGCTAGAGGCCCTTCCGGGTTTAGTACGCCGCAAAGGTCTTTCTATACCGCCTATAGAGGCGGTTGAGGCTGAGTTAGAGCAGTCCGAACATTGGGGCATACGTATTCTCGCGAGCTGCGAGCCCGGTTATCCCGAGTACCTTCGCGCCGTAGACCCAGTACCTCCCCTCATCAGCGTAAAGGGGCGCGCCGAGATATTGCACAGTCCCTGCGTCGCGATTGTGGGCTCTAGGAACGCCTCCGCCATTGGGCAGCGCTTTGCCCGCCAGATTGCAGGAGAGCTAGGAGAGCGCGGTTATACCGTCGTCAGCGGCCTTGCGCGCGGCATTGACGCGGCGGCCCATAGCGGCGCGATGGATACAGGCACAGCGGGCGTGCTGGGCGGCGGGGTTGATCATATTTACCCGCGCCAAA
>CAZFWZ010000094.1:0-8621 GCA_964522765.1 uncultured Caulobacterales bacterium
CGAAACTGCGCTAGGGCGTGCCTATGGCCGCTCTATGCGTGAGCCTGAAATCCTTGAATATCGCGGCGAAAAAAGCTTTGTCACGGCGGTCGCAAAGACAGCAGACGGCATCAAAATTGGGGCAGACGCTGTCAATCTTGCCGCTTTATCCCAAGCGGGTAAAAAAGGTCCAAAAGTCTGGGTGAAATTCAAAGACCGCGACTTAAAGAACAGCGATGTTAAGGAGCCGGCCAAGCTGTTTACCTCGACGCTTATCAAAGCCATGACGGAAGATGGTAAAATTAAGGGTCCAAAAAAATCACACTTTGTGATTGGCTGTCCGTCTGGCTGGACAGATAAAATTCGTAAAGATTACAAAGCGTTGTTTGTAAGTTCTGGACTTAAATCTGTCCGAATTGTGCCAGAAAGCCGCGCGGCTCTAATGACGGCGCTAGAGCAGGGCTATCTCAACCTAGACGCTGCGCGAAGCTCTGTTTTGATTGTTGATATTGGGTCAAGCACGACCGACTTTACCTATTGCCGTGACCTTGATGCAGAAGATGTTGGCCACAATTTCCTCGGCTCTGGATTACTCGACGGTGAGATATTTAAACTCAATCTTGCGCGCCAAGAAAAGCGTCAACAGATTGAATTTCTGATTGCGAAGTTTCCCCATTACCGCCCCATTATGGAATATTGGTGCCGCCTTTTGAAAGAGCAATTTTTCAATGGTGAAGGCGCATCAGTAGAGATGATAAAACGCCTACCAATTGACGGCGGCGTCTTGTTTGAAATGCGAATGGATGAAGCCGACGCTAAGGTCGTTCTGAGTACAGAGCTAGCTAGCCTGAACGACTTTACATGGCCTGGCGCGTTCTCATTTGCCTTGCGCGAGACAATAGATGCGCTGGGCGGGCGCGATCCGGAGACGGTTCTGCTCACGGGCGGGGCGTCGCGTCTGCCGCTTGTCTTGCCAGCCTGCGAGAAAGCCTTTCCGAACGCGCGAGTTGTACGCGGCGCAGAACCAGAGTTTGCGATTGCGCGCGGCCTTGCATGGCTTGGACGTTTTGAGCATCTACATGCGAGCTTTAAGACAGAAGTGAACGCGCTTATGGCCGAAACGGGCCCCGTACAAAAGAAAGCGCGCGCCGCGAGTGCGGGTCTTGGCGAGCAGCTAGCGCCTGAATTAGTTGACGCCCTGACTGAGGCCTGCATCATTCCGGCCTTTCGCGATTGGCGTACAGGCAAGGTCGAAACGCTAGACGAGATTGAAGCTGTGCTTGCCGTTAAGGTAAAAGCCTGGCTCGCCAGTCAAGACGCGCAGGATACACTGCGCCCCGTTATACGCCGCTGGTTTGCGGGACTGCAGCGCGAGATCGAAACTGACACAGACCCACTGTGCCGTAACCATGGCCTGCCTGCCATGGTACTCTCGCTGGATGATAGCCAGACAGTTTCCCAGCATTTGGACGGATTGACTGTTGCTGCGCCGCAAGTCGCGAGCCTTGAAAGTGATACAGCGCTGATGGGAACGACTTTATCGGCCTTGGTGATTGGCGTGCTGCTCGCTAAGGCTAACCTTCTCGCGCCGCTCCTTGCCAACCCTATCGGCCTCGTCATTGGCGGCGCGGTAGGCGGGGCAGGGTTTATATTTGGCCGTAAAGCCCTGGAAGGAAAGTTCCGCACGGCTAATGTGCCTGTGGTGGCTCGCCAAGTGATGACAGATAAGCGTATCCGCAAAGCGACGGACAAGCAGCGTGATGAACTCATACGGGCTGTAACAACGGCTTGGGACACCGCAGCTTCAGACCGGTTTACAAAAGAGCTGACGGATACGCTGTCAAAAGCGCTATCAGAACGCGCAGATGACCGCGCCGTTCTGTTTATGATTTAAAATTCAGTTCCGCCGCGAGGCTTCTTTACCTTGGGTATGATATCGAAATCGACATCATCTGAATCGGTTTCAATCACGATACGGGTTCTCTTCTTACCGTTTTCGATAAAGACTTCTTTTTCAACCGTTGTATTGCTGCCCATCGTTTCAAAGCTGAGCGTTTCATTGTCTTTGTCCATAGAGAAACCGCCAATGCGTTCGCCATTGAATGACAGGCGCATGCCGTTTCCAGTGTCTTCAAGTTCAATATCTTCTGCAAGATCAATGACGACATCGGCAAGGTTTTCAAGGATGCCTGATTCTGCCAATAAATTTTGAATAGTACGCGCCGTTTCGCGAAGCCCTTCCGGGTTTTCAATGATTTCAATCCGTTTTGAAGATTTGATTTTGCCGCCCGCAAGCGCGGCGTCATCATCGGAGTAAAACTCTTTCGTGATGATACGGCTTTTCGTGCCTTTGCTAGATAACGCTTCGCGCAGACGTTTGGCATGTTCCTCGAAATGTTTATTTAAGTCATGTTCAAACTCAATTTTTGGTTCTGCCTCAGCAGAAGGTTTAGTTTGGCTATCCTTCGCATGCGGGTGATTTGCGGCCGTGGCAATGCCCGCGCCAAGAAGCAAACAGCTCGCGAGTAAGAGGCTGGATTTAAAAATCGAGGACATAGAATCTCCTTGGTAAGATACTATTAACCATAATTGGCCTCGGGGCACAGGTAAATGCCTTTTCACAGTCGGCACAACCGCTTATGAGGCCTATATGAAAGATCGTTTCTTCTATCCATTGGCCGTGTTGATTATTGGCGGTATGATTGCTTATGCGATGTCTTTTAATGTCGATAACACGCCCACAAATGCCGATATCTATGAGAGACAAGGAATTGAACTTGAAGAGTTGTTTCCTTCACCCGGAACAACTGTCTATATGGAAAGTTCTGGCGAAGACAGCTATGCCGTGCTGAGCGCGCATTTGAACCGCGAAACCGCGGCGTCATCTGCAGGTGTGTTTGGGACGCTTGGCCCCATTTATGAAAGTAATTTTGGCGGAGCAAGAATTCGAATTGCCGTTCGCGCTAAGCAGGGAGAGATATCGCCCTCGGCGGCGATGGAACTCGGGTATTTTACCTCTGGTGTGGGGGATAGTGAGTGGCAAAAATTTGAGCTGCTCGATGAATATGCAGATTATAGTTTTGAGTTTACGCCTAACCCACCTCTCGAGGAGGGTAATGATTATATCGGGATATGGCCTGATCCGTCAGGCAAGGGTGGTACAATAGATGTGCAATCTATCAGAGTTGAGCGCCTTAGGCCTTAGCTAGCCGCACGGTCTCCATTATCATACCCATGATATGATAAAATGTACTGACAGGGATAGTCGCCGCACAATGCCGGCCTTCACCATCAAGCTGATCGACCCATGTTCCGTCAGCCTTAAGATAATGTTCCCGGAAAGATTCAATGGCGCGCAGAGCCATGATTTTTGCGGCATCATCGCCTCGGTCCATCATGGATAGATGGGCGCGAACAACTTCGGTCTGCACCCAAAGCCGTTTCGTTGCGCGGCGAGGGGTTCCCGATTTATCTTCTTCATCATTTAGGAAAATAGGATTTCCTATAAAAGCTTTCTCGTAAAGTGCGCGCGCATATAGCTCCGTAGAAATGCCTGTGAGCTTTTCATATTCACCAAGTAACCACACCCATTCCGCTGCATGGCCTGGTTCTGCTGTTTGGCCTAAATCGCCTTCGGCAAGCGTCCAATCCTCATTAAAAAACTCAGAAATAACAGACTGTTGCCGATCAAAGAAATAACGCTGAAATAGACCAAAGATGTGATGAGCGGGGCCGAGATGCCTTGGATCATTCGTAACCTTATATAGCGCCATTGAGCTTTCTAAAAAATGCATGTGCGGGTTTTGACGACGCGGCTGGGCGGCGGGTTTGCCTTCTAACCAGCCGTCATTATCTGCTTCTAGCTCAACATCAATAAACCCTAAGATATCCTCACATCTTCTGCGAGCTGCCGCTGCATATTGTGACTTTGGCACGGCTGAAAGAGTGGCGGCTCCAAGTAGATGGAAGGCGTGGTCGTAAAAATCACGAGAGCCGTCCACGACAGCGTAATCTGGCCCGATACGATGGGCATAGCCTGCTGCAATGTTATTGGCGCCATCTTGGCGATAACCATGGGTATCTAAAAAAGCATAGGCCTTATCAGCAATCTCTGTGCCGTCATACCACCCTAAACGCTGCGCTTGAGCGTAAACGAAAATTTGCCGAGATTGAACGCGAACGCGCCGTACGGCTTTAACATTGGCTGTGCCGTCAAGATGTAAATCTTCGTAAAATCCGCCTTGCGTATCGACGCCGTGTTCTGCCCAGAAGGGAAGTGCGGCATCAATTAGCCAGTCCTGCAAGGCTTTTGCTTGCGCCTTTAGTGCGCCGCTCATCTTATTTACGAAGGGCTTCGTAGCGGCGATGCACTAAGTCGACGGCCTGCTCGCCAATTTCGGGATGATCTAGTGCATAAGCTAACACAGCTTCGAAATAACCATATTTTGAGCCGCAATCGTAATCTTGGCCTTCATATTCATAGGCATGAAAATCTTGCTGGCCCATTAAAGTCGCCATCGCATCGGTGAGCTGAATTTCTCCGCCTGCGCCTGCGGCTTGAGTTTTTAAAATGTCCATGATTTCGGGCTGTAAAATATAACGTCCAGTAATTTTAAGATTACTCGGCGCGTCTTTAACTGCAGGTTTTTCAACCATGCCTGACATTTCAATGAGGCGGCCGTCTTGCTGGCCTTTTGGAGCAATCACGCCGTAACTGCTCACGCGTTCATGCGGGACTTGATCTACAGCTATAATGTTTCCGCCGACTGTATTATAGGCTTGGACCATTTGCGCGAGGCAGGATTTTTCGGCTTTTACCAGAACATCTGGTAGCAGAATGGCAAAGGGGTCGTCGCCAATGACGTCGCGCGCGCACCATATGGCATGGCCAAGGCCAAGCGCGCTTTGTTGGCGCACAAATGACATTGTGCCGGCTTCAGGTGTATCGGCGTCGAGCGCTTCATAGATTGCTGTTTTACCTTTTTGGCGCAGGCTATACTCAAGCTCATAAGCTCGGTCAAAATAGTCTTCAATCGCGCCTTTATTTCGGCCCGTTACGAAAACAAAATGCTCTATTCCAGCCTCTCTAGCTTCATCAACCACATACTGCAGCGCAGGGCGGTCGACAACAGGAAGCATTTCTTTGGGAATGGTCTTTGTTGCAGGCAGAACCCGCGTTCCAAATCCAGCAACAGGTAGTACCGCTTTGCGAATCTTCTTCATTTTATTCCCCATTGGTAACGACTAATTGGGGTATATCAGAAGAACCTTACTCCACCGTTACTGACTTGGCGAGATTACGAGGTTGGTCAACATCGGTTCCGAGGTGTACCGCCGTGTGATAGGCAAGTAGCTGAATAGCAATAGATGTGATGATGGGCGCGACGAAACTATCAGACGAGGGCATAACGATAAGTTCGTCTGCCATATCGTTCGCGCTTGCTGCTCCCGCTTCGTCAGTAATCAGAATAATATAAGCGCCTCGTGAAGCGACTTCCTGAAGGTTTGAAATCGTTTTTTCATACAAGGTGTCATATGGCGCTAGTACGATAACGGGCGTACCGTCTTCGATAAGGGCGATTGGTCCATGTTTGAGCTCACCCGCAGCATAACCTTCTGCATGTATGTAACTGATTTCTTTGAGTTTTAATGCGCCTTCGAAAGCGATAGGGACTTGACTGCCGCGGCCTAAATAAAAGGCGCTTGTCTTTTTTGATAAATCAAATGCGATACGTTCGATACTCTCGTCGAGTTCTAGTGCTTCTTTGATTTTGCGCGGCGCAGACATCATCGCGCGGGTCAGGCGAATTTCACCGTCACGTGAAAGCGTATCACGGTCGCGGCCCGCAGAAAGTGTCAGCGCGGCTAACGCGGTGAGTTGTGAGGTAAAGGCTTTTGTTGAGGCCACACCAATTTCAGGTCCCGCATTAATAGGCAGGGCAATATCGGCTTCGCGCGCCATTGTTGATGTCATAACATTCACAAGTGCAGCCGTACGAAGACCTTTTTCTTTACAGTAACGCAGGGCGGCCAATGTATCAGCCGTTTCTCCTGATTGCGACACGGCTATGAAGAGTGAGTTTTTGTCAACAACAGGATTACGGTAACGAAATTCAGACGCGACATCTACGTCGACAGCAATTCCAGCTATCTGTTCGAACCAGTATTTTGCGACCATGGCGGCGTAACAGGCTGTGCCGCAAGCAATGATAATAATGCGGTTGACGTCCGTGAAATCAAGCTCTGTCGGTGGATTCGCCGTGAGGCGAAGTTCATCAATATAATTGATCATCGTTCGGCCAACTGTTTCGGGTTGCTCATAGATCTCTTTGAGCATGAAGTGCCGGTAATTACCTTTTTCTGCTACGGCTGGACCGCCTTGCAAAATTGTAACATCTCGCTCAACGGCGTTGTCGTTTATATCAAAGATGCGATAACTATCAGGCGTTAGGATGGCCCAATCGCCTTCCTCAAGATAGACGAGTTTTTGGCTAAGCTGCGCAAGCGCCATAGCGTCTGATCCAAGATACATTTCAGTGTCACCAATTCCTAGCGCGAGTGGAGATCCTGCGCGGGCGCAAAATATTTGATCCTCGACCCCATCGATGATGACGCCAAATGCATAGGCTCCGCGAAATTTTTTCAGTGCCGTGCTAAAGGCATCAACTGGAGAGAGGCCTGATGACAGAAGGCTGTCAATCATGTGGGCGACGACTTCTGTGTCTGTTTCGCTTTCAAATGAACGGTCTGACATATCTTTGCGCAGTTCGGCAAAGTTTTCAATAATGCCGTTATGCACGACGCCCACGCGACCAGAGAAATGCGGGTGAGCATTTGTTTCATTAGGCACGCCATGTGTTGCCCAGCGTGTATGGGCGATACCTATTGTACCATTAAGTGGCGTGTCGCGTAGTTTGGTTTCTAAGGATACTATTTTGCCCTCTGCGCGAGAGCGTTGAAGCTTGCCATTTTCAAGTACGGCAATGCCTGAACTATCATAGCCGCGGTACTCTAACCGTTTAAGACCATCAACAAGGCGGTCAGCAACTTTGGTCGAACCGACGATTCCAATAATTCCGCACATTTTCTATCCCTTGTTTAGGTCAGTATTCCAAACCTGAATGCCCTAATTTTATGAAGGTTTCCTGAATTTCAAAGCCAGCGCTGCAATATGCATAATTCGGGCCGATTGCAATGGGAGGTATATTTTTCAATACTCTAAGAGCGACAGCACATTGACAGCTAGCTTCAAAACATCACAATAAGGGTCATGGACGCCGCGACACCACATTTTCCGCAGGTACTTGACTATGCGGCTCCGCTGTTCTTTGCAGCCGTTGTTTTGGAAGTTCTGTATCTACGTTTGCATAGAAAACATGCGAGCGGGCCGACGCGCGGAGAGTATGACGCTAAAGATACTTTTGCCTCAATGAGTATGGGGATAGGAAACCTTATCAGTAATGTGACTATGGGCTTTATAAGCTTAGCAATCATGATGTGGATTTGGCAGTTTCGCGTGTTTGATTGGGGTGTTGGAATAGGGGCTTTTTTTGCATGTTTGCTAGCGCAAGACTTTGTCTATTTTTATAAACATTATGCGGCCCACCGTGTGCGCTGGTTCTGGTCCGCCCATGTCGTTCATCACAGTTCAGAACATTATAATTTGTCGACTGCACTCCGTCAGCCTTGGAATAATCACTTTACGGGCTTTATTCTCATGTCTTCGCCCTTGGTCCTACTGGGATTTCATCCATTGCTTGTTGCTTTTGTTGGCGGCGTGAATCTTATTTATCAATTTTGGATTCATACGGAAACAATCGACCGCATGCCGAAATGGTTTGAAGCCGTGTTTAATACGCCGAGTCACCACCGTGTTCATCATTCGACGAATCCGCGCTATCTTGATGCCAACTTCGCGGGTATCCTCATTATATGGGATAAAATGTTCGGCACTTTTGTCCAAGAGCAAGCAGATGACCCATGCAAATACGGTGTTGTGAAGCCTATCGCCACATTCAACCCCATTAAGATTGCGTTCGTTGAATTGTTAGAAATTTTCAAAGATGCGGGACAAAGAGGGTTAAGTTTACGGCACAGAATAGGCTATGTCTTTGGTCCGCCTGGATACTCGCATGACGGTAGCCGAAAGATGAGTATTGATCTGAAGCGAGAGCATCTTATCCACCATCCAGAACTAAAAGGGCAATCTGGATTTGATATCAAAGACAGGCAGGTAATGCCTGCAGAATAAACTATAAAACAATAGCTTAGCCTAAACCGCTAAACAAAGCTCTCTGTTTTAAGTTTAACCCTTTTGGGTTTGAAATAGCTAATTTCCCTTTGCTTGGCTTTACGGTAAAACTCGCAAGCTCACTGGCACTGTAATCACGGCTTTGCGTATCGCTAATGGCTATCATTTTGACCTCTGCACTGCTTCGCCCAAAGATGATATCGACATAACCATTATGCAACGGATTGTAATAGCGGGCATCTTGATTGGCTTGGGTGAGTAGCAGTGCATAATCTGCTGTGCCGCTGCCCATATATTTCACGAGCGTTTCTGATGATACAGCTGTGGTGACGACTTCTATACCGACTTTTTCGTTCGCTTCGGTTGTCAAATCATTCATCCAAAACTCATG
>CAZFWZ010000095.1:0-8518 GCA_964522765.1 uncultured Caulobacterales bacterium
GGCGACATTATAGCTTTCTCGACTTTAGCTGATCCGCAATCGGGGCATTGCACCAGCCTCTTGCGGCGCTGCACATCATAATCGGAAGAGCTTGAAAACCAGCCCTCAAACGCGTGGCCATTTTTGCAATTCAAATCATATTTTATCATGACAAATTGTAATCAAGATTGTGTTGCCAAGCTGGAATTTTTGCACGCGCAGAGCTGACCTCATCAAGATCAATATCGGCGGATATGTAACCGGTTTCATCATGGTCAATTTCAGCCAGAATATCTCCCCATGGGCCAATGATCATACTGTGCCCATATGTTGTGCGGCCATCTTCATGCAGCCCGCCCTGAGCCGGCGCGATAACAAAGCTGCCTGTTTCAATGGCGCGCGCCCGCAGCAAGGCTTTCCAATGCGCGTCCCCTGTTGGTTTGGTAAAAGCGGCTGGCACAGTCATAATCTGCGCTCCTGCCTGAGCGTAATCACGGTAAAGCGCGGCAAAACGAAGATCATAACAAATAGAAAGACCAAGCTTCGCCCCCGCTATTTCCGCCGTGACAGCCCTGTCTCCACGTTCATAAACTGAGCTTTCTTTCCATGTCTCTTTGCGCGAAACGCTAACGTCAAATAGATGTATTTTATCGTAACGGGCAATAATGTTTCCGCCGGGTCCGAAGAGAAAGCTTCGGTTTGCGGCCCGTCCTTCTGATTTCAAAACAGCGAGTGAGCCAATAAGCAAATAGACGCCTAACTCTTGCGCCAAGGCCGCAAAGAAAACAACGCCTTTATCTTGGCTCTCAGGCTTTATCTGCGCGAACAAACCTTTGGGTGAGCGCTGCAGTATATGCGTCATTTCTGGCGTCGCAATAAAGCGTGCACCGTCTTTCGCCGCGGCTTGAATGAGATGTGCCGCGCCCGACAAATTAGCATCAATATTAATGCCAGACCGAAGCTGTATCGCCGCTATTTTCACTTGGCACTTAGAAGAGGATCAAGACCCCCGCGCGCCTCAAGTGCCATCAATTCATCGCAGCCGCCGATATGCTGTCCATCAATAAAGATTTGCGGAAAGGTATTACGTCCGGACCGCGCGTTCATCTCTTGCCGCTTCTTTGAGCTTATAAAGGCATTCACTTCGCTATAGCTGACATTTTTTTTCTTGAACAATGCTTTTGCGCGGACGCAATATGGGCACATAGGCTTGGAATAGATTTCAATTTTGGCCATTAGGGTTCCTTATCATACTTATCTATAATGTAGTAACGGCGGCAGCTTTCACAACCCGAGCCAGAACAATTGCGTCGACACGTTTTGCGCCTGCACGCTTAAGTGTCCGCGCACAAGACTCGAGCGTCGCGCCCGTAGTCATCACATCGTCAATTAAAACAATATGCTTACCGCTCAGCTCAGCTTGCGATCTTATACCAAATGCGCCTCTGACATTACGTTTTCGTCCGGTAAACGTCTGCCCGCCTTGCGTCGGTGTGTGCCGTTTTCTGAACAAACTATTCGTATCTAGTGGGAGCTGTGTTTGCTTGGATATAGCCCGCGCAAGTAGAGCCGATTGATTAAATCGCCGCTTAAGCAGTCGCCGCCTATGTAACGGCACGGGCATGAAAACATCTGCCCCGCTGAGAAGCCGCCGACCGGCACGCTGCATTTGCCGCGCGAACATGGGCACACCCTCTGTCTCGCCGCCATGTTTGAACCTAAGCACAAGTGAGCGAGAGGCATCATCATAGGCAAACGCCGCGCGGACATGGTCATAGGCTGGTGATTTCGCCGCGCAGCGCCCACAAAGAGACGCTAGGCCGTCTTTTAAATCTGACGTATCAAACTCAAACGGAAAGCCGCAGGACGTGCAGCAGGGTTCATCAAGAAAGCGCACATCCGCCCAGCTTTGAGCCGCGCCAGATTGGCGTTCCCCTCGATGAGGGCGAAAAAGCGTTTGCGGCGGCAAAACGATATCAATAGCTTTTTCCCCAAGAGACGTGATCCCTCTAACAAGCTCAGACCCTCTGCGCGGTTTCGCCTCCTCATATTCAGTCTGATTTACGGGTTTATTTTCGGCCATACATAAGCCATATCGCAGGGATGAACACGGCTCCAGACATATTTGATGTCAAAGCACGGCGCGAAAGACGCGCACGGGCCGCGAAACGGGGACGCGACAGCTTTTTCATGCAGCGCTGCTCCCGCGACGCCGCAGACCGAATGCTTGATATTTCCCGCACCTTTGAACGCGCTTTAATTATTGCCCCTGCGGGCTTTTGGCAAATGGTCCTGACGTATTTGCCAGTATCGAAACATCCGAAGACGACCCTGTTATGTTACGATGCGCCTAACCTTGATGAGACCATGGTAAGCTGTGCGGATGATGCGCTCCCGTTTGAAAAAGATAGTTTTGATCTCGTTATATCTGTTTTGAATCTACATAGCCTAAACGATTTGCCGAGCGCTCTGATGAATATATCACATATACTGATGCCCGATGGATTAATGCTCGCAAGTTACTTTGGCGGGTCAACATTATCGCAGTTGCGCCAATCTTTATACCATGTTGAAAGCGAGCAGTTTGGAGGACTCAGCCCCCGCGTTGCGCCCATGATAGATTTTTCTCAATCCGCAAGCCTTTTGCAGCGTGCGGGATTTGCTTTACCTGTTGTGGATACGGACCGGTTCACTTTAAGTTATGAAAACCTCTCCAAGCTTTTGTCAGATTTACGTGACGCGGGCGAAACGAATATACTGTCTGCGCGAAACAAAGACCCGTTAAACCGTCAGTTCTACAACGCTTTAGAAGACCATCTAAAAAGTAGCTCACCCGGCGGCCATATGGGCAGATTTAATATGAGTTTTGAAATTCTATGGGCAACAGGGTGGGTACCACATAAAAGTCAGCAAAAACCCCTCAAACCGGGCAGCGCAAAAATGAGGCTGTCAGACGCGCTTGGCGTGAAAGAACAAAAGCTCTAACTACGCCAGTAATCAACCTGGCTTATCAACCTTGTCTACTAAACTATTCCAAGCGGAGTCTTGATTCTTAACGAGAGTTGAAAGACCGCCGATTATGGCCACGCCTACCAAAGCCGCAATAAGGCCATATTCAATTGCCGTCGCCCCGCTTTGATCAGCAGAAAATTCTTTCAAGAGCTTAATTGTCTTTTTCATCTCAGGCCTCAAAACGACGACCACGTGGTAAGCGGTCACGTATCTCTTGTGCCAAAGGAACATCCGCCGGCACCAAATTCAATTTGGTCAGATCATCCGGAAACACCCACCGGATATTCTGTTTCTCTTGTGGACGAGCGAACCCATCCCACTGTCGACACAGATAAAGCGGCATAAGAAGGTCAAAATCAGGATAACTGTGCGAAACGAAGGAAAACGGCTGCAAGCATCTCTTGCAAGGCTCAATTCCCAGTTCTTCGCGCAACTCCCTCACAATCGCGTCTTCGGGCCGTTCACCCGCTTCCAGTTTACCGCCCGGGAACTCCCATAGTCCCGCATGCGATTTACCTTCAGGGCGCTGGCTCATCAAAATTCTGCCATCTGCATCTATCAATGCACAGGCTGCGACAAGTAGCACCATCGAGAGTTCCTAACTTAAATAGTTTAATGTTTCATTGGGACATATAGTTAACAAATCTAAGATTGCGATTTAATTTAACTCCGGTAATCCGCATTTATGTCGATATATCCATGTGTGAGATCGCAAGTGTAAACACGAGCCTGTCCTGCACCAAGGCCAATATCAATACCCAGAACAAGTTCGCTTTGCGTCATATAGCTCGCGCCTTGCGCTTCGTTATAAAGACTGGAGACAAAGCCATTTTCAGCCACAATATGCGGGCCAAAACGTATCGACAGCTTATCCCGGTCAGCGGGTTCGCCGCATTTGCCAACGGCCATGACAATTCGGCCCCAATTTGCGTCCTCGCCTGCTATAGCGGTCTTGACCAGCGGGGAGTTCGCCAAAGACAGACCGATACGGTGCGCGCTTTCATCGTTCTGCGCGCCCGTGACGTGGATTTCAATGAATTTACTTGCCCCTTCTCCGTCGCGGACAATTTGCAAAGCAAGATCAAGAAGAACCGCGTGGAGTTTAGCTTTAAAGTCCTTTAGGCGTGGGTCAGAGGCCGTCCCTATCACAGGCATATCGACCGCGCCGCTTGCGAGCAGTAGCAACGTATCAGAGGTGGAGGTGTCACTATCGACTGTGATAGCGTTAAATGTCGTTTTCACCTGCTCATCCAGAATGTCTTGCAGCACATTGGACGGCAAAGCCGCATCCGTGGCGACATAAGCCAGCATGGTGGCCATATCTGGCGCAATCATGCCGGACCCTTTGGCAATGCCGTTGATGCGCACTTGTACGCCCGCAATATCAGCCACTTCTGTTGTCCCTTTTGGATAGGTATCAGTGGTCATAATCGCCTGCGCAGACTCCGCCCATCCATCGCCAGCCATTCGCCCTGCCATATCAGAAAATTGCGCCGTAAGCTTACTCGCATCGAGAGGTTCGCCAATAACTCCAGTCGAGCCGATTTGCACAGTATTCGCCGCGCCGCCAAAGGCTTTTGCCGCGCCCTCTGCTGTTTCAACCACGGCGTTTTTACCAATAGCCCCCGTAAAAACATTTGCCGTACCAGAGTTAACAACGACCAACTGCACATCGTTATCATATTTATAGCCAGATACCAGCGCCGTGCGAGACCACACGATCGGCGCGCCGGGCATAGTGTTTTTGGTATATACGCCGGCGACCGTTGTACCTTTTTGGCCGCGCAAAACCCATAAATCAGTGCGCCCTTTATAGCGAACGCCGGCTTCTGCAACCGCCATATCAAAGCCGTCAATCGTTGGCAGATCAGGAAAGTCCATAGGGGCCAGAGGTGATTTTTTATACTTACTCATCATCAGTCTCATCTCTCAAATTATCAGCAGGCATATCATGTCCCAAAAGAATTTCCACATCACTTTGCTCGCGTAATTTTACCATCAAGGTGTTTATTTCTGCATAAGTTTGATATTGCAATAATTGCGGCCGCATAGCTTCAAAACTTGCTTGTTGCGGTTTTCTAAAACCTAGGACTTCAACAATATTCCAGCCTTCTTTAGTTTTAAAGGGTTTGGACATTGCGCCGGCTTGAGTAGTAAAGACGACATCTGCGATAGGCTTATCAACCATGACCCGACTGACATAACCTAATTCGCCTTCATTGTTCTGGCTTCCAATGTCTATCGAGATTTTACTGGCAAGTTTACCAAAATCTGCCCCCTTAGCTAGCTTTTCAGCTATGGCTTTAATTTCGGCCTCAGTTTTAACGCGAATAAGGCGTACATTCGCCTCTTGCCCATTTTGGCGAAGAGCAGATTGCGATTTATAAATTGTACGCAAAGCCTCATCCGTCAGCGCATCTTTGATCTGCTGCTCAACAAAATACTGGGCCAAGACGCGCTCTCTTACGTCTTCAAGGCGGCGCGTCACCTCTGGTACACGCTCAGCATTTTTATCCAAAGCGGCCAACTTCAGAAGACGTTGATCAATAAGCTCACTCAGAATGTCTTGAAAAAGCGGATCATTTGCGGGTAAGATTTGATCCTTTTTTATACGCTGTTGTTCATGAGCCGCCCTAATAACGTCGCTTTGGTAAATCGTTGTTCCCGCAACACGCGCGGCCGCAATATCACTTTCACGGAAGAGAGCCTCAGCCTTAGACCTTTGAGATGCGCTGTCATCAATACATCCCGCAAGAGCTATAGCCCCCAGAATTAACAACGCTGTCAATCCTGCTGGCTTTGGTAGAAATAATAATCTCTGATACGCCAAATCCTATATCCCTCTGCAAAATCTACCCTAAAAGTTGCCAAATGGGCGAATTGTAAGCTGTGCTTTCATTGACTTAAGCCATTGGTATCCCTAAGTCGACACAAAGCATATGCGTGCCCGAAAAGAAGCCCGATGAAGTTCAGTTTTTGTATTTCATCCGCCTAAAATCTGTCGCGGCCCAAAGGAGTGATTGATGTTAAACGTCGTCAAGAAAGTTTTCGGTACCGAGAACGACCGGAAACTTAAAAAATTACGCCCCATTGTGTCTAAAATTAATGCACTTGAGCCACAATTTGTCGCCCTTTCTGATGAGCAGCTTAAAGCTAAAACCGGCGAGTTTAAGCGGCGACTGACTGACGGCGAAACGCTTGACGACCTTATGATTGAGGCTTTTGCAACAGTACGTGAGGCCGCCAAACGCACCCTTGGTCAACGCCATTATGACGTACAGCTTATCGGCGGCATTACGCTGCATCGCGGCGAAATCGCAGAAATGCGCACAGGCGAAGGGAAAACACTTGTCTCGACCCTTGCAGCTTATTTAAACGCTCTTAACGGTGAAGGTGTTCACATCGTGACGGTTAATGATTACCTCGCCAAACGTGATGCGGAATGGATGGGACGGGTCTACAGCTTTCTGGGCATGACAACGGAATGTATCAATAACTACGAACCATATGGCAATGCTCGTAAGGCGGCCTATGCCGCTGACATTACTTACGGAACAAATAACGAATACGGCTTTGATTATCTGCGTGATAATATGAAATATAGCCTCGACGAAATGGCGCAGCGCCCACACGCCTATGCGATTATTGACGAAATCGACTCAATCCTAATCGACGAAGCGCGTACACCGCTTATTATCTCAGGCCCAACTGACGATAAATCAGACTTTTATCAGCGTATTAATACCATCATTCCCGAAATTCGCGAAGACGGCTACGAGCTCGATGAGAAAGCCCGCACAGCGACATTTAACGAAGAAGGCAATGAGCAAATTGAAGGTATTTTGCGCGGTCTTGGTATGCTTGAGGGCGAAAGCCTATACGATGTTGAGAACGTCACAGTTGTTCATCACATCAACCAAGCCCTAAAAGCACATAAGCTCTACGTCAAAGATAAGGATTATATCGTCAAAGGCGGCGAAGTTGTTCTAATTGACGAATTTACAGGCCGTATGATGGACGGCCGCCGCCTCTCAGAAGGCCTGCACCAAGCCCTTGAAGCGCGTGAGGGCGTCGAGATTAAACCCGAAAACGTTACGCTCGCCTCAGTCACGCTGCAAAACTATTTCCGCATGTATAACAAGCTTTCGGGCATGACAGGCACAGCGGAAACCGAAGCCTCTGAATTTTTCGATATTTATAAACTTGAAGTCTTGGTGATACCGACCAATCGCCCAATTCAGCGTATTGACGATCAAGACGAAATTTACCGTACCGAGCGCGAGAAATTTAACATTATCGTTGACGAAATTATTAGCTGCCAACAAAAACAGCAGCCTGTACTTGTCGGTACAGTTAGCATTGAAAAGTCAGAAGCATTTGCCCAAGTCCTCAAAGAACGCGGGATTAATCACAAAGTTCTAAACGCACGATTCCACGAAGAAGAGGCGGCCATTGTCGCCCTCGCAGGCATGCCGGGCGCTGTGACAATTGCGACCAATATGGCGGGACGCGGGACCGATATTCAGCTTGGTGGCAATCTTGAAATGCGCCTAGAGCAAGAAGTGCCAGATGACGCGACGCCTGACCAGCGCCACGCGATTGAAGAGAAAATCAAAGCCGAAATTGCGATATATAAAGAGCAAGCCCTCAAAGCAGGCGGTCTTTACGTACTCGGTACAGAACGCCATGAATCACGCCGTATTGATAACCAGCTGCGCGGACGTACAGGCCGCCAGGGTGACCCGGGACGCTCCAAATTTTATCTCTCGACGGAAGATGACCTCATGCGGATTTTTGGCGGTGACCGTTTGAAAAATATGATGGGTAAGCTTGGCTGGGAAGAAGGCGAAAACTTAACAAACCGCTTTATGACTAAAGCCGTTGAACGCGCGCAAGTCCGCGTAGAGACTCGCAACTTCGACATTCGTAAAAACCTGCTCAAATATGATGATGTCATGAATGATCAGCGTAAGACGATTTTTGAACAGCGTATGGAATTTCTCACCGATGATGACGTCTCCGATGTGATTGAAGATTTCCGCCACCAAGTCTGCGAAGACCTGATTGAAGTCCACGTGCCGCGCAAAGCCTATGCTGAGCAATGGGATATTGAAGGCCTTGATAATAAAACCAAACAACTCATGCGTATCTCTGTGCCATTTGATGAATGGGCCAAAGAAGAAGGTATTGCCGATGAGGAAATGCTTGAACGGCTAAAGAACAGTACAGACATCATGTATAAGGAGCTGACAACTGGCCTTGCGCCTGAGGATATGCAGCGCGCGGAGAAAGATATTCTCTTGCAGGTCATCGACCTGTCTTGGCGCGAGCACTTACAGCAGCTTGATAACCTTAAGTCTGTTATTGGTATGCGCGCCTATGGCCAAAGAGACCCGCTTAATGAGTATAAATCAGAAGCCTTCCAGCTCTTTGACAATCTGCTGACAGATTTGCGCGAAGGCGTGACCAAGGCCATCACTAATCTCTTGATGCGGGTGGCGGAGCAGCGCCAAGCGCAACAAGCTCA
>CAZFWZ010000096.1:0-8335 GCA_964522765.1 uncultured Caulobacterales bacterium
GCTTAGGACATGCGGCTAATCTGCGCATGGAGCCGCTCCATCACCGCCGCCCAAATAACCGCTCAATATCGGCGAGCTTTAATTCCACATAAGTCGGGCGGCCATGATTACATTGCCCGCTATGGGGCGTGGCTTCCATTTGGCGCAGGAGCGCGTTCATCTCGTGGCCCGTAAGCCTCCTGCCTGCACGCACGCTGCCGTGGCACGCCATGGTCCCGCAGACATGTTCGAACTTTTCCTTAAGGGACAGCGCTTCATCATATTCTGATAAATCATCCGCCAAATCGCGAATGAGGCCTTGGACATCCATTTCCCCTAACAGCGCAGGCGTTTCGCGCACGGCCACCGCGCCTGTCCCGAAGGCTTCAATGATTAACCCCATTTCCGCAAGCTCCTGCGCGCGGGACAATACACGCGCGCAGTCGCCTTCGCCGAGATCCACAATATCAGGAATAAGCAAGGCTTGGCGCTCTACGCCTTTTCCGCGCATCGCGTCTTTCATGCGCTCATAGACAAGGCGCTCATGGGCGGCGTGTTGGTCAACAATGACAATGCCGTCTTCGGTCTGCGCCACGACATAGGTCTCGTGTAGCTGAGCGCGCGCCGCGCCAAGTGGATGACGCGTGAGGTCCTGTGCGGGCTGCGCGTCATTTGGGTCTTCGCCCCCCTGATTATATCCAGAGCCGTTATAGCCTGCAAACCCCTCGCCCGCGTCTTCGACCTTGGCTGAGAAACCGTCGACAAGCGGCTGCATTTGCGGGTTCATCTGCGGGGGTGGTTGATAGCCGCCAAAACGATTGCCCCCATATTGCCCTTGCAGCGGAAGCCCTCCGCCAGTTTGTAGTCTACCCAATGCATAATCTGACACGGTACTACTTGCCCTATGCCCTGCCCCTGCGAGCGCATGACGCAGCGCAGAGACAATCAGTCCGCGTACGAGCCCCGGATTACGAAAGCGCACTTCCGTTTTCGCAGGGTGCACATTCACATCGACATGGGTCATGGGCAAATCAAGATAGAGCGCCACAATGGGATGGCGATCCCGCGCGAGGAAGTCTTGATAAGCTCCGCGTACCGCCCCGTGCAAAAGTTTATCACGCACAGGCCGCCCATTGACGAAAAGATATTGGTGCTGCGCATTCCCCCGAGAGAATGTCGGCAGCCCTGCAAAGCCCGTCAGCACAATGCCTTCGCGCTCCGCCTCAATCTTGAGCGCGTTTTCACCAAAGTCATTGCCCAGTATCGCCGCAAGGCGTGCCAGACGCGCCTCGTCGTCTCCTTCCTTGCCTTGAACTTTCAGGCTTGTGCGCTTTGCATTACCAAGCGTGAGACTGACATGCGGATTAGCCATTGCGAGGCGTTTAATGACATCCGAAATGGCTAAGCTCTCTGAGCGTTCAGATTTTAAAAACTTAAGACGTGCAGGCGTGGCATAGAATAAATCTCGCACGTCAACCCGCGTGCCGTGCAGCCCCCAGCGCGGCGCAGGTTTGACCTTCCCAACCGCGCCCCCTTCAACGGATAGCGTCCAAGCCGAGCCATCATCCAGCGTTTGCGAGGTCAGCGTCAGCCGCGCGACAGAGCCGATTGACGGCAAAGCTTCGCCGCGAAATCCCATCGTCCCAATATTAAGCAGGTCCCACACGCCGTCATCATCTGGCGATAATTTAGACGTCGCGTGGCGCTCAATCGCAATGGGCAGTTCATCGGCGCTCATGCCTTTGCCATTATCCGTCACGCAAATCAGTGTGCGGCCACCGTCTTCAAAGCGCACCTCAATTTCGGTTGCGCCCGCGTCAATCGCATTCTCGACCAGTTCCTTGATGACGCTGGCGGGGCGCTCGACGACTTCGCCCGCCGCAATGCGGTTGACGGTCTCGTTTGGGAGGCGGCGAATCGATATATCACTGTCAGACATAGAGTTAGCCTATGCGGTTTACGCCACTTTGCCCATGGATAGCCCTAGCCTGCTTGTGGATGGGCGGGCGGAATGCCATATGAGCCCCATGAGCCTAACTATATATATCGACGCCGACGCCTGCCCTGTCCGAGAGGAAACTTACAAAGTCGCCGAGCGGCATAATGTACCCGTCGTGGTCGTCTCCAATAGCTACATCCGCATTCCGAAATTTTCCCTCTTTTCATCCGTAGTCGTCTCCGACAGTTTTGATGCCGCTGATGACTACATCGCGGAACGCGTAGATGCCGCCGCAATCGTTATTACTGCAGACATTTTGCTCGCGGGGCGATGCCTTGAAAATGGAGCCACGGTGATTGCGCCCAACGGCACACCTTTTGATAATGATAGTATCGGCGCAGCGATTGCGACGCGGGCCATTATGGCTGATCTGCGCGCGGGGGCGGACATGCCAAATCTCGGCGGGCCGCCGCCATTTTCGCACAAGGACCGCTCGCGCTTTCTAGAAGCGCTGCACCTCGCGGCAGAACGCCTAAAGCGGAAAAAATAAGACCGTCCAAACTCTCGTTCAGACGGTCATGATATCGTGTAAATTTAGAGCGCCATTAGAGACCTGGTAATTTACCACCTCGCGGCTTACGTGTGATAGTCACTTGCTCGCCGCCTGTGGCCCTCATCACGGATTCGAGACGTTGAGCCTCAAGATCTGCATCAAGCGGTGAGCCATTAGGCAACTTTACGCTACCGTTTTGCCAAAAGAGAATGCGGTCAGTGAAACTATCGGTCTTGCGTTCAACAGAATTTTCACCGTCAATTTCAATCCGAACTTCTTGGTTGGCGCGGGCCACACCGGCTTTGGTCATCAGCACGATTTCACCGCGTGTCGGCTCAGCCGGGTCAATATCACCGATAAGGGCTTTGCGCGCAGCTTGTTGAGTGTAGTTATTTTCAGAGCTAGATTCGCCAATGCGGGGCGGCAGCAGATTATATTCCGGCGGCACGACCAGCGGGGCTTTGGTCAGAATGTTAAACTCATTCGGCGCGTTTGTCGTCAGGCCAAGGCGTTTTGTAGCGCTGGCGCAAGCGGTCATAGACGCGCTGGCGGCGATAAGAGCGGTGATTGTGATTAGATGACGCATGTTGCACTCCGATAATTTCAAATCGTGTTTAGCCCAAGCCGCCTATCTCGCCAAGTAAACATCTGTTTAATTTTCATCAACACAGCATTATTCTTATTGCCTGTTAAGACTTTGAATAAAATCAAAGACTTAGATTGAAGTGACTCAGGATAATAAACCGCCGCCATTGTGAAATAGTCAAAACTAGACACTTTTTGTTCTAAAACAGCCCCATTGATTAGTGAGTTCATCCCCTCAGCGGCCCTAGTTGTCCTCTCATCAGGTTTTTGCCATATTCAAAGACCATTGATTTCATAAAACACCTAAGAGACTCAGGCTTACTTAGTACGGTTTTAGGAGTAGGAACAGGGGCTCCAAGGCCTTGCCGCAATAAAAGGATTAATCATGAACGTTCAAAAACAAGATACGCCACAAGGCCACCGCTTTGTGATTGAAACAGACGCGGGCGAAGCCGAACTCACTTTGGCGCGCGTAAGTGACAGCGTGTTTAACGCCAACCATACCTACACGCCCCGTGCTCTACGCGGGCAAGGTGTTGCTGGAAAACTCTACGACGCCATGATTGCCGACGCGAAAGCAAAAGGATATAAAATCATCCCTGGCTGCCCCTATATCGAAGTGAAGTTTAAACGAAACCCAGAAGACCGCGCGGCGGTTGGAGCAACTATATCTTGATAGTGAGTGTAAGAGACGCGGTGCTTAAGTAAGACTGCGGCATTGCGGCCTAGCTTGTGGCCGGACCTTCGCCTTGATATCTCTTATGTCTGCAACCCATGGAAAAGCTAATGACCACAATACTGCGTCCTGACCATTTTACGGTTTTAACGGATGATCTTTTGGTAACAGAGAATTTTTACACTGAGCTCCTTGGGTTCACCGTTGGGCCGCGCCCCGATTTCAAATTTCCTGGACTGTGGCTTTATGCCAATGACGCGGCCATTCTCCATGTTATGCAGGTCGACCAAATGCCCGAGCCGCGAAAAGGTGTCCTTGATCACATGGCCTTTCGCGGCCGAGATGTGAACGCGCTTTTGGAAAAATTAAAAATAGCGGGTTTGAATTACCGCCTCACCCGAACGCCTGCCCCTTGGATTCAATGGCAAGTTTTTTTTGAGGACCCGAACGGCGCGGTAGTTGAAATAGATTTTGACGGCCAAGACATTATAAAACCAGAGTATCAAAAATTACCGCCACAGCCTAACTGATGCGCGAGTTTTTACGAGAGTTTCAGGTGAGGCATAGGCAGGCAGTAGAGCCAGAGATATTATAAGATTTTGTGATCGTATAAACATAAGCATAAACTTCACCACACCCGCAACATGTACATATGTCGAAGGGGATCCAAGTCGCAAGGCGCGGTGAATTCCGTTGTCTATCCCGCGTCTTTAAGAGCGTGCTCAGCGGCGACCAGTGCTTTGCGGGCTTTTTCTAGTTCCCGTTTGGCTTGGGCCATTTCGCGGGAGTCACTGGCGTCGAACTCAGTGTCTTCCAAGAGCGACCGCGCAGCGGCCAACTTAGACTCTATCCTGTGCATTTCACCGCCATCGGAAGGGAGGGTAAAAGTTATAAACCCCTCAATTTTCTCTAACTCTGCTTCCAGTGCTTCAAGTCCCTTATTAAGTCCGTCTAGACCTTTAAGCTCTTCTAGACTTTTTAAAGCCTCCAGTATTTGTAGCTGCTGAAGTCCTTTGATATCGCCGCTTTCTAAGACATAGACATTTTCAGAATGCTGGGTGAATTTCGGTGGGTTCGGCGGCTTTGGCGCGTTAAAAACCGTTATTTCATCACTAAAAATTTCAACAGAGTCATTATGGTCTTTTTCCGGTGCGAAGAAGAAACTATTGTCTCCTTTGCCGAGCTTAAGAAGGTGTCGGTTTTTGCCAAACTTATCTCTGCTCACGCTGTAAGAATCAATTCCTTCAATTTGATTAGGGTCGATTGACGTTTTACGTCCTGCGCTATCAATTTTAAAAGCTTCAACTTTATTTCCATCAACCAAAACCTCATAATGCTCGGAAACAGTCTCGCCATCTTTTTCATACGTCCGTTTGATGACGGACTTCCCTTGATGTGAATCATATTTTCCCGCGAGTTCTTCTTCGGTCACTTTTTTCTCGGGGTGCGCATCAGCCTGTATCAGCGGCGCGGATAGTGTCGCCGCGCCAATTATCATAACGGCTGCGGCTGTACGCGATCGCCAATTGGATATCTTTTTGTGAGCGTCTAATATCATAAGTCTCTCCTTTAGTGGGTGGTGTATTGTAAGCGCCAAGGCGCTCGGCTTCGGGCTGGCACGTCCGTTTTCAGTTTGAGATGTGATGGTAGTTTTAGCCGCGTGAACAAGAGTTTCAGCATAGCCCGTCACGACATCAGCGTTGCCGCGTTCACCGTCTTCTAGGGCACTAAGCACGCTCGCATCACAAGCCGCTTCTTGATCAGATCGGAAATATTTGGCAGCATAGTGAACAAGTGGATTTGGCCAATTCACAGCGCGAAATATCAGCCACGCCAAAGCAACCCACATGTCACCGCGCTTAATATGCATAAACTCATGCATCAGCGCATAATGACGCTGCTTTGGCGAAAAGGCCGTCATGAAATTATGAGGCAGAATGACGACCGGGAAAAATAAACCCGCCACAAGCGGGCCGGATTTTTCATCCGAAATGCGGACAGTTGGAATATGTTTTAGCTTTGCGCATCGCGTCGCCGAGATAATTTCGCGTTCCAGTTTCGAGGCGGGTTCTGACTTCAAGGTCAAGCGCTCCATCAAAGAGGCTTGCGCTGTCCAGTGGTAGAGGAAGAAAGTCACTGCGCCCACCGCCCAAATCAAAAATAAGCCTGGCATCAAATAAGGCTCAACTTGCCCCATTAAGCTCGGTTCGGCCTGACGTATCAGAGCTATCATGTCTGGCGTTAAAACGATCTCATTTGGCAACGCCGTTTCAAGAGATGAGGATTGAAATATTCGCGGAAGGAAACGCGGGAGTGTCACTTCAGGCATGACAAGCCTTAGGAAAGGCAACACCCACAGCGCATAAACCGCCTTGGCTCCAAACATGCGAGCAAAAGGTCTACGCACCAACAGGACCAAAACAATCAACAGACTGACGGCTACGCCCGTTCCCAACATCCAATTCATCATGGCCTTAGCTCCCCTTTTTCAGCTTAGCCAGCAAGGCTTCAAGCTCAGCAATGTCGGCGTCTGATAACCCATCATCTTTCGCCAGATGCATAACAAGCGGCGCTGCACGCCCCCCGAAAAGACGATCAGATAAGCGGCGCGTGGCACCGGCCGCATAGCTGTCTTTGGATATCAAAGGTGTATAGAGATAACGTCGCCCTTCGGTCTGGGTTGACAGAGCGCCCTTTTCAACAAGCCGTGCGAGCAATGTTTTAATCGTACGAATATTCCAGTCTTTGCTCTGTGCAAGGTTTTGAGCCACTTCAGATGCCCCCAGAGGACTCTGCGCCCACAGCACATCCATAACATCCAGTTCAGACTGCGAAATACGAATTTTCATACCGGCTCTTTAGTGACTACAACTGTAGCCATACAACATGACTACAAGTGTGGTCAACAAAATAATAAAGCTAATAATAACGCCTCACTTTACATCACTTACTTAGCCGGCTTTGTCTCCTCTTTGGGGGCGAGGAAGCTCGCGGCGAGTAGGCCGATGACGCCGATGGTGATGGCGCTGTCGGCGATATTAAAGACCCAGTGAAAGCCGATATCGCCAAAATTAATAAAGTCCGTCACCGCGCCAAATAGCGCGCGGTCAATACCGTTGCCGACCGCCCCGCCGATAATCAGCCCAATAGATATTTGCGAAAGGCGGTCTTTCGTGCCTTTGAGCACATAGAGCAAAACACAGCTCATGACGAAGGCGAACAGGGTAAGCACCCAGCGCTTGACCGGACTATCGCCCTGCAGCAGCCCCCAGCTGACACCTTGGTTACAGACCAGCGCCAAATCAACTATCGGCGAGAGCTCGATTTGCAAGTTGGGATAGGGATTAATCTCGCAGGCGCTCATCGGCTGATCAAAGGCAGACACAGCCCAGAATTTCGTGAGCTGATCAAAGACGACAACAAAAGCGGGAAGTAAAAAGCCGTAGAGAAGAAATGGTTTTTTCATAGAGATGTGAGTGCCATATATCGGCTTTTTTTCAAAGAAAAACTTGCGCGCAGGCATTCACATTTGCCGCCCTCTCTCGCGCGGCAATGACTTCTGATTTTAAAGAACCCGCAGGGGTAGCAGGCGTGGCGGCATAAGCCTTGGAGGCGGCTTATCCCATGGCTTATCTAATGGCTCACCAAATGCGTCCTCGGGCGGTTTCGGCCAGCGCCATGCGCCTAAGTCCTCAATGTTTATCTCTTCAAGTTCAGGACCCGCATCCCCTCTGCCCGCTTCCTCTATGCCCATTACGGCAAAGCTAGGCGGGGCCTTAAAATCATCTCGCTCAAATTCATCTGGCACCACATCATCAAGCACCAAATCATCGGGCATAAGCGGGATAGGCGCGCATAATCGGCGCGGGGTTTCGGCACGCGGCCCGCGCGCGCCCTGCCCTTTGGCTTGCGGGCGCACAATATGGGTGCTCAGCCAGAGCGGCACGGGGGCGAGGCGAAACAGGCCAGAGCTATCGGTCCGCACAGCCTTGCGCTGACGCAGAGCGGGCCGCTTTTGGCGCGCGGGACGGCGAGGTGTTGCGGCTAACTGCGCCGCGTTCAACCCCCGCTCATAGTCCGCATCGAGGCCCGCATTGGGACCGCTTTTCATCTGCTGCAAATACTCTGCGCGCTTGGCCCGAAGCTCTATCTGGCGCGGGAAGTTTGACCCGCGCAGCTTCTCTTTCCAGCGCGCAATAACGTGGTGCCCGCCAAGCTCAAAGCGAATGCACGCGCGGTAGGCCTTATCACTGCGCAGCCGCGCCAAAGCCTGTGCGCGGTGGTTCCAAACCGCACCGCGCCGCAGCTCCTTTGAGACGCGCTCAATCTGCGCAGAGAGTGTCTTGAGCTTTGCCAGCGCCGGCTTATCCAGCGCGCCCTCCAAAATGGCCAGAGACATCGCAATAAGCCTATCAATCACCCTCTGAAGCGGGGCCATATCAATAAGGCTATCTGACACAGGGCTAGGCATGTTGGGAGCATATGGGGCAAAAGTTTGGGTGGGGATTAAGTTGTTTGTCTTGCGTTTTTCTTTTGAAAAACCGCAAGACAAACGACAAACGATAACGCGTTCAATGTCGTTAGACATTGAGACAGTGTTTCG
>CAZFWZ010000097.1:0-8291 GCA_964522765.1 uncultured Caulobacterales bacterium
ATCTTCGTCGCTTTTTTCAAAAGGTCGCCTGCAATTTCGCTGGCCGCTTTGTCGATACCGCGCTTCAGATCCATTGGGTTCATGCCAGCAGCGACGCGCTTTAGGCCTTCGCGGACGATGGCTTGAGCCAGAACGGTCGCAGTCGTCGTGCCGTCGCCGGCTTTGTCATTTGTTTTTGACGCGACTTCGCGAAGCATCATCGCGCCGAGATTTTGGAACTTGTCTTCAAGCTCGATTTCCTTCGCAACGGATACGCCGTCCTTTGTAGAGCGAGGCGCGCCGAAGCTGCGCTCGATGACAACATTGCGGCCCTTTGGACCCAGTGTTGTTTTGACTGCATTGGCGAGGATGTCGACACCCTCAAGCATTTTAGACCGGGCGTCTGACCCGAATTTGACGTCTTTAGCCGCCATAATAATTCTCCTTAGAGATTAGAGTTAATCGTATTATTTTTCCGGTGCTCGTGCCGTGTTTTACGTCGTAAAGACCGCGTTTCACTCCGCCCGGTTGGTGAAAATTTGCTGCGCAAATTGTTTTGACTAGCCGATGATACCCATGATGTCGGATTCTTTCATTATCAAAAGGTCCTTCCCATCAATTTTCACCTCTGTGCCGCCCCATTTACCGAATAGGACGCGGTCGCCTTTTTTGACGTCTAGCTTGGCAAATTTGCCGTCATCGCCGCGAACGCCGGGACCGACTGCAACAACTTTGCCTTCTGAGGGTTTTTCTGTGGCTGTATCCGGGATGATGATCCCGCCGGCCGACTTAGTATCTTCTTTGACACGCTGTACAACGACACGGTCATGTAGAGGACGAAATTTCATATGTCTTCTCTCTGGTTTAGGTTTGTAGATAACGTTTAGCACTCAGGCATACTGAGTGCTAACAGATAGCATTTAGGCGTGCCCAACGGGACTCGCAAGGGGAGTCGTGTGAGATTCTTAAGTTATTTTTAAAACGCCGCCTTTTACGTGGTCAGTGGCAGGCCTTCCGATAAAAACCTGCGCGGCCTTTATGGCTTTTAGCGTGTCTGGTGCGGCTTGATATCCTTTTTCAAACCGCGCCTGCATGAGCGCTTCATCACTACCAAGGATCTCTTTGGTCGCGCTCAAATGTCTTCATGACTTTAAGACGTTTAATCTGATTGCGCTCGCGTTCCAATACTTCAAAGCGGTAGCCATAATATGAGAATGTTTGGCCAATTTCAGGAATGGTGCGGCTTTCATGGATGACTAACCCTGCCATCGTCACGGCTTCCTCATCGGGCAAGCCCCAATCCATCGCGCGGTTTACATCGCGAATGTGAAGGTCACCCGCAACTTTTACGCTGCCGTCTTTAAAGCGCGTCATACCGGCAATTTCTTCGTCATATTCATCTTGAATATCCCCCACGATTTCCTCGAGAATATCTTCGAGCGTTAGCACGCCCATAAGAGAGCCATATTCATCCACGACAAGGGCGAAATGCTCGCGTTTACTTTGAAAGGCGCGCAGTTGGCGCACAACGGATGTTGTTTCCGGCACAAACCAAGGGTCGCGCAGCATACGTTTGATGTTGAGTGTGTCGGTTTCCACATTGGCGCGGGTCAAGTTTTTCAAAATATCTTTAACGTGCAGAATTCCGATGACATTGTCTTGGTCGTCTTCAAAAACGGGTAGGCGAGAATGCCCGCTCGCTAAAACGTCTTTCAAGACATTTTCTGATGGCGTGTTTACATCTACCATGGCTAGATTTTTGCGGTGAACCATCACTTCTTCAACGGTCAGTTCTCCCAGTTCCAGCACGCCCATAATCTGGTCGCGCGCGCGTTTCGCCACGCCGCCTTCTTGGTGATGCAAATCGACTTGGCCGCGAATGTCATCGGCGGCTGACCAGGCGGAGGCGTTGCTGTCTACGCCAAAGGCTTTAAGCGTAGCGTTCACAATGGCTTGGACAACGAGTACAATCGGGGCAAGGATTTTAACAATCCATGAAATTGGCCGCGCGACGACAAGCGCCATTTTATCAGGCTGCGAAATTGCATAGGTTTTCGGAAGCACTTCAGCAAAGACAAGAATAAGCGCAGTGGTAATCGCGGTTGCGTAAAAAATACCCGCTTCACCAAATAGCGACAGCATCGTGCCCGCCATTATGGAGGATGCGAGAATGTTGACAAAGTTATTTCCCAGCAAAATGCCGCCCAGCAGACGTTCGCGCATGTTGAGCAACTTGGTCACAAGGCTGGCCCGTTTGTCACCGTCGCGTTCCAGCGCGTGCATACGCGCACGGCTTGCGGCCGTAAGCGAGGTTTCAGAGCCAGAGAAAAAGGCCGAAAACACAAGCAAGAACAGGACAAGGCCCAGTTTTATGAGAATATCGGGATTAGATAATGTTTCGAGCACAGACACGCCTAGCTTTTTAAGAATAGAGTTTAAGAGACAGATATTGTAAATAATTCGACACGTCATGGCGATTGGCTGATTTTTGTACAAAAGCATCACCAATGCTGCGTGCCAAAATAAGGGTCAAAGCGCCGTGTTCATTCTTTTTGTCTTGATCCATATGCGTCAGCAGATTTTCGGGATGATTGAAGAGATGCGCAAGATCAGAGATGGACGTCAGCTCTAAAGTTTTAAAATGGTTTTGCACACGCGCGACATCTTGCGCGCCGCACAGTTTCATACGGACAGAAAATTCAAACGCCATCTCCATACCTGCGCTAACAGCTTCGCCGTGGAGAAGGTCGCCGTCATATCCTGCTTCCGCTTCAAGGGCGTGCCCAAATGTATGGCCAAGGTTAAGCAGCGCCCGCGCTCCGCGTTCTTGCTCATCTTCGGCGACAATACGGGCTTTGGTCTCGCAGCTCACGCGCACAGCTTCGGCTGTGGCCGCTTTATCCCCTGCGAGGACTTTAGCGCCGTTATCTTCAAGCCAATCAAAAAACGCGGCGTCACCCAATAGTCCGTATTTGACGATTTCCGCATAGCCCGCTTTTAGCTCACGCGCAGGCAAGGTGGAGAGCACCGACATATCCGACAGCACGAGCTTGGGCTGATAAAATGCGCCAACGAGGTTTTTACCGTGGCGCACATTAATCGCTGTCTTGCCGCCAACAGAACTATCGACTTGAGACAATAATGTTGTTGGAATCTGAATGAAGCGGCAACCGCGTTTATAAACGCTTGCGGCAAAGCCTGTTAGGTCTCCAATCACGCCGCCGCCAAAGGCTATGACGGCATCATTACGTTCTAGGCCATGTTCAAACATAGCGCCGAGCACGGATTGTAGCGTCTCAAAACTTTTAGTTTGCTCGCCTGCTGGCAAGACGGCCCAATGCGCGTTGAGTCCCTCTAGATTTATCTTATCGCGGTAAAGCCCTGCGACCGTTTCGTCGCTGACGATAATCACACGCGGTGAGGCGAGATGAGGCGAGATGAGCTTTGCAGCTTGGCTTAATAAGTTATCGCCAATGACGATATCATAGCTACGCGGACCAAGATTCACATTTACAGAAATAGGAGGCATTAGGATTGCGCCTCATAGAATGTCTCAAGGCTGCGAATGATTTTATTGACCGTACGGGCATGCGGACCTTTGGCGATGGTCACGGTAATATGGGCCTGCTCATAAATCGGGTAGCGCGAGTCCATCAATTCTTTATAAACGCTGCGCGGATTGGGGACTTGAAGCAGTGGCCGCGTGTCTTTTTTAGAGACACGCGCGAAAAGCGTTTCGAAATCCCCTTTTAGGAATATTGTTAGGGCTTTGTTTTGAAGTATTTCGCGCGTCTCGTCGGGGATAAAGGCGCCGCCTCCCGTGCCTAGCACAAGCGATGTATCGTCTAAAAGTCTAGCGATGACGCGGCGCTCACCCGCGCGAAACTCAGCTTCACCGTGATCGCGAAAATACCCAGCCACTGTGCGGCCGGAGGCGGATTCAATTTCTTCATCGGAGTCGTAAAATGGCACGTTCAGGGCTTTGGCCAGCCGCCGCCCGACAGTGGTTTTGCCGACGCCCATCAGGCCGACAAGCGCAATAGGCCGCTGGGTTAGCAGCGGAATGTCCAAAGCCTTGGATTTAGGTCGAAGCTTTGACGCAATTGCATTTTTGATCGGGGGCTTTCGCCTCCGTCTTTTGCTCTTGGTCGCCGCGGTGTCGCGTCTTTCTGGCGGCATAATTTTGCCTTTAATCGGTTAAACAGTGGCCGCTGCGTACAGAAATGGCGCGGCATGTAAAATTTTACTTAATATGTCCGCAAATCGCTCTATGCTCAACTGCAAAAGCAATTATCCCCGCGCTGACTTATCCTTTAAGTTAGCTGCTCTGCCAAGGAGATGTCATGAAACGCCTAATTTTAGCCCTTTTTATCCTGCTTGTTCTGATTGGCGGTGTCTTTTTCTGGCTGCTTTCGGCGAGCTCAGACTCCAATATGCCCACGGACGTGACTGTGATTGATCTGCCCGACACCTATGAGAAGTAAGTTTATGATTTTACGTGCCTTATTACTATCGACAGCCCTTTTGGGGTCGAGTCTCGCAGCGGCTCAATCTATTGAGGTCGGCCAGCTTGGCGCGGCACAAGATTTTGATGCAGGCGTTATAGACTTTAACTCAGGCGGACTTGATCCGGCGCTTTGGCAGGGCACAAATGCGAAAATGGCAACCCATCTTCTTAGTAAAGCGCCGCTGGCCTCGACCGACTCTGTTATTAAAAATATGATACGTGCCGTCGTGCTCACCGCTGGCGTGCCGCCCGAAGGCACAGACGCAGGTTATGCTAAAGCCCGTCTGCGTAGCGTTATGGCGCTTAATGACCCTGCTGCTTTGCAAAATTTGGCGGCGCGTTCGCCTGATATTGTGGCCGATTCAGCCGTGAGAGCTGATCTGGCATTAGCGGTGGGTGAGGTGGATAATGCCTGCACCATGGCGGATAGTATTTCAGAGGGGCGCGGCACGCCTAGTTGGGCACGGCTTCGCGCCTTTTGCCATGTTCACCGCAGCGAAATACCCGCCGCTGAATTGACGGCTAACCTTTTAAAAAACTCAGGCTATGAAGATGAGGTTTATTTTGAACTGCTCGCGCGGCTAACAGGGGCTTCAAAGAAAACGGATGTTTTGGACGTCTCTGGCGATCCGCTTTACGCGGCGATGGCGGGCGCGATTGCGGCCAAGTCTCCTGCGCCGCTCGCCTCAACGACAGGCATGACGCCCCTACAGGCTATGGCGACGGCCAAGGACCCGAAAGCCTCTCCAGATGCGCGCCTTGCGGCCGTATTTAAGGCGGGGAATTTGCTAGACGATGGGACGATTGCGCAAATTCTAAACGGCGTGATTTATGATGGTGTGGATGTCAATGATCTTGCGGGCGCAAGCGAATATAATCTGGACACAGCCAAGGCAAATCCGTCGGGTAAAGGTTTTGCGCAATTATTTACGCTGGCCAAACAAGGCGGTGATCCTATGGTGACGGCCAAAGCCGCGAGCGAAGTCCTAAAGCGCGCCGATGATAAAGGCGCATTTGAGCGTTTCTCCCAGCTGCTAGAAAATGAAATTGTGCTCATGCCTGCCGAAGCTAAGGCCGCCGCCAACCTCAAGATCTTCGCCAAGGCTGCAGTGCTGCGAAATGATATTGGCGCGCTGCAAGGGCTGCACGGCGCTCTTGGAGATGACGCTGCGGCTCAGGCCCGTATCGCGCTGGCAGCTGATGCGCTCGGGAACGGCTTTCGCTTAGGTGATCTTGGCCGCGATATTGAAGACCGCCTGAACGATGCAGCACGCCGTCCGCAGGCTTTGCGCGATGCTTATATCGCGCTTGCGCTCGGCTCTACGCTTTCCACTGAAGGCGCGCTTGCGCTGGAAGATGCCCGTATGGGCGCGGGCCGTTCGATTCCTGCGGGCAGTAAAGCTGCGCTTCATGCGAGCGCTAAAGCAAGCTCTCGGGCCGAAACAACTTTGCGAGCGGCGATTGCGCTTGATGGCCGAAAACTAGACGGGCCGTCCATGGCAGCCGTCATAGAAGCGCTCATGGATGCGCAGTTGACTCAATTTGCTGGCCAGATTGCGGCGCTTGATTATCTAAATGCGCTTTAGTTAAATGTCCGCCGCGCGCCATATTGAGAGCTTTCTTGAAATGATGAGCGCCGAGCGCGCCGCGTCGGAAAATACACTCGGGGCTTATCGCCGCGACCTCACTGACTGGCAGGTCAGTTTTAAAGGTGCGGGCCGCGATATGCTCTCTGCGGGCACGGGCCACATTGAAGGCGTGCTGTCGGGCTGGGCCAAGAAAGGTTTGGCCGCCTCGACAACGGCGCGCAAATTATCCTCGCTGAAACAGTTTTACCTCTTCGCTCAAGTTGAAGGATTGCGAGAGGATAACCCCGCACATCTTTTGAAGGGCCCTAAACAAGGACGGCCTTTGCCTAAAGTTCTGTCCGAAGCGGATGTGGATTTACTTTTTGATGCGCTAGGCCGTGACGACAGCGTAAAAGGGCTACGCATGCGTGCGCTGATGGAAATTCTTTATGCCGGCGGTCTGCGTGTGAGCGAACTTGTGACGCTTAAGAAAACCGCCGTCACTCGCCGTGATGAATGCCTTATGATTAAAGGCAAAGGCGGGCGCGAACGGCTCGTGCCGCTTACGGGCGCGGCGCGAGACGCGATTAAAGCATGGCTAAAAGTCCGCGGCGAAACCGTGCCGCAAGATCATTCCAAGGCTGAAAAATTTCTCTTTCCTTCACGCGGTGCGGCGGGGCATTTAACGCGTGAACGTTTCGCGCAAATGCTCAAGACCCTCGCGATTGAAGCGGGCTTGCCGCCGAGCCAAATTTCGCCCCATGTATTGCGCCACGCCTTTGCGACTCATCTACTCGCCAATGGCGCGGACCTTCGCAGTGTGCAGACATTACTAGGACATGCCGATATCTCAACAACGCAGATTTACACCCATGTCCTCGATGAACGCCTGCGTGCACTCGTGCAAGAAAGCCATCCATTGGCGCAGGGGTGAGGGGCTGGGTTAAAAGCCTTCAATAGACGGCAATAACTCGGCTATTCAAACACTTAAAATAGCCATTAAATGCAGGCTTAGCCATTAAGCTATAGCTCTGTGCCTAAAATTACGCGGCATATGATTTGTCTTTAAGGTCGCAAGAAACCCTGCGAAATATATGATTTGAGTGACAGCCGCGATTGCGATGAGCATAGCGGCTACGGCGGCGGTATCTCCGCCCAATCCTGGCAAGCTCACGATAACACTCGCAAAGACTAACTCCCCGCTGACAGGAGATTTTTTCGTGATGTAAAAGACAATCAAAAAGACGAACCACGTTGCTAGGCTCGTTCCGGGGATGGCCAGGCTCCACTGCGTCACTAAAATCGCCGCAATCACAACCGACCGCGCAACATAAATCGCGGCGACCTGCGCAGCGGTTTTAGGCGCCAGCCGTGTCAATTTACGAAACAATATGAGGCTTGCCCCGATAACAGACATGCAAAGCACGCTTACAGCAAAGACTAAGGCTGGCGAAATGGTCGCGATATTTTGCAGGACATCGGACTTCCCAAGGGCGGTAGCGGCGAGAACCAAAAGGACAATCCAAGAATTGGCGACAAAGGCGCGAATGATGGTCATATCTTTTAAGAGGATAGCGGCACGGCGAAGGTCCATGCCCTCTTGCTTTGATAAGCTTTGCACAAAATAGGCGTCGCCAGAGAAGTTCATCACGGCTTTATTGAGAACATGTTTGCGCAAAAATAATCGCGCGTGACGCAAAGCTTTGCGGTTTGTGATGGTTTGAAAAGCAAAAATTTCTGCGGCAACAGGCGCTAAAACAAAGCCCAGCGACAAAGCATAGAACAGCGGCGATGTGGGCAGCGCGCCCCAAATGTTTTCCCACCCTATGGCTGAGAGCTGAAAGACAAGATAAGATATAATGCCGCCAAAGAGGAGGATGCGAAACAGGGCCTTAAGCGGCAAAGCTTCCCATTCAGCCCGAACACGCGAAGTCACCACCGCCTGTATCTCCTTGCGCCCTTGCGGGCAGAGAAGCATTTGACGCGGTGTAAACACAGCAGGGGAAAATTCGCGGTCGATTGCCATAGAGGCTAATCCTATTCGATATAAGTTATTATAGAGTGTAAATACATAGCTGCGAAATTAGTTCCATTAACATGTTCTCACAGCCCTGTGAGGGCGCGGCGCAAATAGGGTACAAAAAGCTTCGTGCCTTGGCGCTAGAAAGCCATTCATTGGCGAAGGTTTAAGATGCTGTAGTCTGAAAACCTTAAATGGAAGACTTTAGGTGAGCGGC
>CAZFWZ010000098.1:0-8232 GCA_964522765.1 uncultured Caulobacterales bacterium
CGGGCGGTTTGACAGTTAAAAGCGCGCTTCAAAATAGGCCCGAGTGACGTCATCGGCCGGAAAAAACAGCTCAACTCGCCGCTCGCTCATGGTGATATCTTGCACAGTTGAGAATTCAGCCATCATAGTAAATAGTGCTAACTCCGTATTATCAGTGCGGCACTTCATAGTTAACACAGGGCCGTATTCGGAAAATGAGACGTGACTAGCGTCTCTTACCCTGGAATGACTAGAAAAGCGCTGGTAGAGCGCCTCTACATTACTGGCTGGCCCCGCCTTTGCGGCTTCGCTTTGCAAACGGAGCAATGTCCAAATCGCAATCGTCTCCCAGTTCAAAAAAACAGGCGAGGATGCATCATCATTTAAAAGCGCGTCCACAATACAAAGTGACCCTTGAAATGGAAGAATGTCTATCATGGTGAGCGCGGGCTTGTTTCCTCCAACAATCATCCAAGCCTCGTCGATTACAATGGCAGGCATAGGCGCGTGGTTATCCAAGATAGTCTTAATCGCCGCAAGCGTGGGTTCAAGTTGAGTATCGGTTAGGGGTAAAGCCGAGTATTCTGCGGAAAAGCCAGCGGCTTTCAAAGCCTCATTGGTAATAGCGCGCGGCATCTCTAGTGAACGCGCCAAGCGCAGCACACTTTCGCGGCTCGGTTTCGATCGTCCTGTTTCGAGAAAACTCAAGTGGCGAGACGACATCCCGGCCTCGAGACTCAATGCGAGTTGACTAAAGCGCCGTGTTTCGCGCCAATATTTTAAGATATGTCCAAATGTCGAGGCCATAGCGCTTCATAACATATGGGCGCGCAAATGCACTTACCCGTGAGGTAATTGTTTCGCGTATTAAAAAGCGCCACCCTACAACAAAACGAAAGGTGCATCATGTCAAACTATCTCATCCTCCCGCTAATATCGCTCCTCATTTTCCCAATTGTCACAATCACAATGATGATTAAGACTAATCAATCCCAAAACATTCGGTGGATAATACCGGCTACGTTTTTCGTAGCTTTTCTGGCGTTCTCTGTTGTCGCAGTTGCCGCCGAAGGCCCTCTCGGATTTTGGGAGAACCACACACAAGATTATTGGGGCAATCAGGTTTGGCTCGATTTGCTACTCGCGCTCGGAGTGTCATGGTGCCTTTTAGTGCCAAAGGCTAAAGAGCTGGGCATGAAACTGCCGCTATGGCTATTATTTATATGCTGCACTGGCAGTATTGGAATGTTGGCAATGTTGTCTCGCAGCCTATATTTACAAGGCAAAAATTAGGAGCGCATTAATCCGCTTGCGAAGCCTCCTCTAGGCGCTAAACTTAGCCAAGTTTAACGTCATTATGAGGTCTCGCATGTCGCCGTTCTCCAGAATTCTGATTACATCCGCAGCTGCAGTTGCGCTCTCAACAGCCTTTATCGGCTGCTCAAAAGCGGACAGAGTGCAATCCTCTGCACCTGCCAAATCCGAGCTATCTTTAGATGTTGAAAGCTATGAGCTTGATAACGGCCTGTCAGTTGTACTGCATGTCGACCGTTCTGATCCTATTGTTGCGATTAATCTCGCGGCCCATGTCGGCTCTGCGCGCGAAACAAAGGGGCGCACGGGCTTTGCGCATTTATTTGAGCACCTCCTCTTTCTCGATTCAGAAAATCTTGGATATGGCGGGCTAGACGAAATGAATACGCGTATTGGCGGCGAAGGCACTAACGGCTTTACCACTAATGATATGACGCAATATTTCCAAGCTGTACCGTCGGACGCCCTCGAAAAAGTCATATGGGCAGAAGCTGATAAACTCGGTTATTTCATCAACACCGTCACGCAAGAGGTCGTAGATAACGAGAAACAAGTCGTAAAGAACGAGAAACGGCAGCGCGTTGACAATCAACCTTACGGCCATAATTGGGACATCATAGGGCGCACACTTTACCCGGAAGATCACCCTTATAATTGGCAAGTCATTGGCTCGCTCGCCGATCTAGACGCCGCCACACTTGAAGACACGCAGAACTTTTATAAGCGCTGGTATGTGCCCAATAATGTCACTCTGACCCTAACAGGGGATTTTGATGTGGCCGAGGCCAAGCATCTGATTAAAAAATATTTTGGCGAAATACCGCGCGGCCCAGATGTAGAGCCTTATGCACCGCGTGCGGCGACTTTGACTGAGACCACATCGCTTTATTATGTTGATAATTTCGCCAAGCTACCCCAACTGACGGCGGTTTGGCCTGTCGTGGAGCAATATCATCCCGACAGCTATGCCTTAGATGTACTGTCGAACTATATATCCACGGGTAAGCGTGCGCCGCTGAATGAGGTTTTGGTGGACGAAACTAAACTGACATCGGGCGTCACCACTTTCAACAACACCGCTGAAATTTCTGGTGAGTTTTACCTTATCATTCGCGGCACTGACGGTGAACCGCTCAGCAAACTACTTCCCGCAATAGAGGATGGTTTTGCCCGTTTTGAACAAAACGGCATCTCCCAAGACGACTTGGACCGTATCAAGGCCGCCAATGAAGTGTCCTTCTACAATGAAATCCAAAGCGTGCTCGGTAAAGCCATATCGCTAGGCGAGTATGAACTGTTCACAGGCGACCCCCATTACTACAAAAAGGATATCGCGGGCCTTCAAGCCGTCACAACTGCCGATGTTATGCGGGTGTACGAGACCTATATCAAAGACAAGCCTGTACTCTACACTTCAGTAGTGCCTAAAGGCCAAGAGAGTCTTGTCCTACCCGGCGCGGCTGTCGTCTCGATAGAAGAAGAGAAAATTGAAACGGGAGCAGAGGCCGAAGTCAAATTTGACCCTACGGCGCGAACATTTACGCCAACCCCCTCAAATTTTGACCGCACAGTTGAGCCGCCCTTTGGCAAGGCTTATACGCTTACAGCGCCAAATGTTTGGCGCGAAAAGCTAGCTAACGGCGTAGATGTTTACGGTATTGAAAGCCGCGAAACGCCGCTTGTGTATTTCTCCTTGCAAATTCAAGCCGGTCAAAACCGTGCGGGCGCAGATATGCCGGCTCTAGCCGATATAACTGGCGATATGCTGTCTAAAGGTACGACCTCCCTGACAACGGCAGAGTTTGAGGACGCTGTAAAATCGCTTGGCTCGTCTATTTCCGTTTCAGCTAGCCTTGAGGAAACGACCATCAGCGGTAATTCGCTCGCGCGTAATTTCGACGCGACGATGGCATTAGTCGAAGATATGCTTATAAATCCACGCTGGGACGCTGAGGAGTTTGATCTCTTAAAAATTAAACGCCTCAATGACATTAAGCTCGCCAAGGCCAATCCCAACAGTATTGCGCGCCGCGAAGCGGCGGCCCTCGCCTATCCTGCCGATCATCCTTACCATTATAGCGGCTATGGCCCTGAAGACAAAATGGCAGCAATTACGCTTGAAGATGTGAAAGCGTTTCATACCACTCATTACGCGCCGTCTACTACTGTTCTGCATGTCGTTGGAGCTGTAACTGCGGCCAATGTCAAATCGGCAGCCGCGAGTTTGTCAGATAATTGGACGGGAGACGCCCCTGTTTCACTATCGCTCGCCAAAGCTAATCCAGTTGATAGCTCGCAAATCTATTTTTATGACGTACCGGGTTCCAAGCAATCCGTATTGCGGATTGAACGCCCTTCTATTCCCGCCACTCATCCAGACTACCCGCTCGTCGAGGCCATCAACTTCCCCTTAGGCGGAATTTATACATCTAAACTCAACAACACTCTTCGCGTCGAAAAAGGGTATACTTACGGTATACGCTCGGGTTTTGCGGGCGGCAAAGATGACGGCGCATTTCGCATCAGCTCCAGCGTAAGAAGCAATGTCACGAAAGAAAGCCTAGATCTGATTAAACAGATTGTCGCTGATTACGGCCCTGATTTTACAGACGATGATTTGGACGTGATGAAAGACGCCCTTCTTCGCGGACAAGCGCTTAAAACAGAGACATTATCTGATAAGCTTAGCCTAATTGGGCAGATGAGTGAATTTGGCTATGATGCTGATTTTAAAGAAAAAAATGCTGACCGCATTGCAGCAATGACCTTGGATGACGTCAAACGTCTTGCGAAGGACTACCTGCGCACGGATGCTATGAATTATGTTGTTGTCGGGGATGCAGAAACTCAAGCGCCGCGCCTCAGCGAACTTGGCTTTGGCAATGTAGTCACACTTAATGAAGACGAATAATTACTCTTAAGGCAGTAAACACTGTATTGTTTCCGTCTACAGATAAGTTGAGCGAGATATTATGACCCATAAAATCAAACAAAACCTGTCAGCTTTATTGCTCATATCTGCTGCCGCGCTAAATTTACAGGCTTGCGGCTCGGACGCTCGCACATCGACTTCCGCGTCAAGTCAAACCGTAGAAACGCCTTCGCAGTCGTCTTTTGATACAGCCGCTATGGACGCCCTTCTTTCCGACTCCATTAAAACGGGTGAGCATATCGGCGTATCAGCCCTTGTCTATGATGAAGGCGTTACCGTTTATGAAGGCGCATTTGGCATGGCTGACCGCGAGCGCGGTTACGCCGTAGATATGGGTACTGTCTGGCGTATTTATTCCATGACCAAGCCTGTCACATCAGTTCTAATCATGGACCTTCAAGAAGATGGCCTACTGAACCTCAATGATCCTGTCAGCAAATACATCCCTGAACTTGCTAATATGCAGGTTGTGAGCCTTGGCGAAAACGGCAAACCCAAGTTCACGCCGCAGACCGTGCCTATGACGGTCAAAGATCTCATGCTGCACCGCGCTGGTATGGGCTACGGCATATTTGGGGATGTAAACCCAGTGGAGACAGCTTACGGCGCGGCTAATTTGTTTGATCCTAGCGAGGGTTTATCTGTCAAAATGCAAAAGCTGTCAAAGCTCCCATTGCTCGCGCAGCCAGGTGATGGATGGTATTATAGCTTTTCAATTGATGTGCTGGGCCGTATCGCCGAAATCGTCTCGGGGCAATCATTAGGCGAAGCCATGAATGAGCGGATATTTGAACCGTTGGGCATGACTGAGACAAGCTTTCGTGTTTCAGAGGCGCAGAAGCCGCGCTTTGCAACCAATTACTTTCTGACTAAAACAGGCGATTATATCGTCGAGGACAATAGCCAAACGAGCCCATTTCTAAATGACAATGAATTTGAGTCTGGCGGCGGCGGCCTTGTTTCAACCCTGCCCGACTATGCAAAGTTTGCGCAGATGATGCTCGATGGCGGCATTTATATGGGTCACCGCGTGCTCAATGAGGCGACAGTTAAAACCATGATGTCAGACCAAATGGACGCGGACGATAAATTTATGATGCCGTGGCTAGGCGCCGCCACAAACGCAAGTTTTGGCTATGGCGGCAGTATTCATATGCGCACCGATGAAAAGCAAGCCGCTGCTAGGGGACGAGTGAAAGGTCAATGGGGTTGGGGCGGGGCCGCCCGTACAGATTTCTGGATTGATCCTGAAAACAATGCTTACGGCATCATTATGCTGCAATATTTTGGACAGGAAGACCCTTCTTTGCACGATAGATTTCGAGCTTTAACTTACCAGCAAACTAAAAACGGCAGAGCTGATAATGATTAGCTTAGAAAGCCTGCTGAGGAGAGATGTTTAGTATAAAGCTCTCCTCGGCCTTTGAAGTCTAAGGACATATCTATCCTTGTTTGACCATCGGCATTTTCTTCGTCTTCAAACATATCTTCAAAGCTACCCAAGCCAAGGGTCATGCAGAGGGCCTCACCTCGCAGGGCCATGTCAGCCACAAAGCGGTCGTGATTATGCGAAATGATATTCACGCCCGCTTCGCGCCAGCGCATCAGCGCAGTTTCGTGAAAATCAAGATATTCCCGAATACCCGAGAGGCTGCGCGTGAACGGATACTCAGCCCCGAAATCATGAAAGAAAAGCGAGACCATCATATCTTTCTCATCTCGATAAGATGCAATAAATTGCGCGCCAACATGCACCCTAGCGAGCACACCCGTAAGCAAGACATAATGCGGAGTTTTGTCGACAAAATAATCCGCCATACCCGCGGCGCGTGTGAGGCGCGCAATGTCTGCAGTCGCCAGCGGCTCAATCTGCTCCATTAGTTTGTCTGGCGCATCCAAAAGCGGCGATAACAGGCTCATAAGCGTCCCGCGCTCCCCTATAGAACGCACCTCAGGATGACGCGCTAATAGTGTCTGCAACAGCGTCCCGCCAGATAGCAGCGGCCCCACGATATAAAGCATTTTAGCGCTGCCTGTCTTAATACTCTGCTGCGCACCCTCCATGTGATGATAAGCAATAATGGCCTTATCAAGCCTCTCTCGCAATAACTGGAGTGTGTCATTCGATTTCGGATAGAGCGAGTTCGCAAGTGTCGCCCAAGCCCAAGCCGCATCAGTGTCGCCGGATTGGTCAGCGAAGGCGCAAAGAGCAAAGGCACAGCATTGCCGCACGTTTTTATCGGCCGTCTCGTCATTGGCTATGTTTTCTGCCACTGCACGCGGCTCCCCCTCTCCGTCTTTTAGGAGTGCACAGGCCAAGCCGCCGTGGTCTGGATGTTGTGCCCACAGTTCCAAAAGCCGTGACTTTGCCCCAGATACATCACCGGTCAAGCGCATGAGGTTAGACGCACGAAGCCCTACATCTGGATCATTTGGGGAGTTACCTCGCAGCTTAGCATTAATGGCTTTCGCCTTATCATAATGACCAAGCCTGATGTGAAGGTCCGCTAAATGCGCCGCCGCAAAATCAGGACGGCTGGCCTCAGGAAACGCTTTTTCATAAGCTATAGCGGCGGTTTCGGTGTCACCGGCTTCAGTCAAAGCTTCGGACGCCGCGAGCCATGCCGTCTTTGACGGACGCTTTTGAATAACACGCGCATAAACTTGGGAGGCCTCAGAGGGACGGCCGGCAAGCCGCAGAGATTTACCCCATTGCATCAAAATTCCCGCATGGTCTTCGGACAGCTCCGCCGCAGCGGCATAGGCTTTCTCAGCCTCAATAAAGCGCTCAGTGATAGTCAGTGCCCGCCCCAAATGCACCTGCCAACGCGGCTCGTGCGGCTCAAGGGCGATAGCCTGTCTTAAATATTCAAATCCAGACTCACGCATTGCCTCAGTGTTAACAAGGCACAAACCTAGCAGTGATATCGCTTCAGCATCATGAGGCCTAAGCGCATAGGCCTTTTGGGCATACGCAGCCGCCTCAGAATGATTGCCGTCTGAAAGGCGAGCAACTGCGGCATTAACGGCCGCATCATAATCCTGTTGCGACAGTGTTAACCCTCGTCTTCGAGCATCGCCATAGCGTCGTCGGTCATGTCAAAACTATGATAAACATTCGTGACGTCATCACAGTCCTCAAGCGCGTCAATCAAACGCATAACCTTTGGCGCTTGCGCGGGATCGTCTATAAGGTTCTGCGCTTTCCAGATAAGGTTCACGGATTTCGCTTCACCAAAAACTTTTTCAAGCTCCGTAGAGACAGCGCCCAAATCATCGCGCGCGGTTAAAATGGTATGGACAGGTTCATAGTCGGAGAACGTGTCTTCATTCGGCGGATCCGTTTGAACATCGTCTGCGCCCGCCTCAATTCCGGCTTCCATCATGCCGTCTTCATCCGTCACCGCGAGCGGATATGTAATCTCGCCGACTTGGTCAAACCCAAAGCTAACAGAGCCTGTCTCGCCGAGGTTGCCGCCGTTCTTGGATAGCGCCGTGCGCACTTCCATGGCCGCGCGGTTTTTATTGTCTGTACTGGTTTCGATGATGAAACCGATACCCGCAGGGCCAAAACCTTCATAGCGCTGTTCATCATATTCCGCCCCATCACTACTGCCGCCTTTATCTACGGCGCGCTTGATATTGTCCTTGGGCATAGACTGCCCTTTGGCGTTGGCGATAGCCAAGCGCAGGCGCGGGTTCATATCGGGGTCAGGGCCGCCCATTTTAGACGCGATAGTGATATCTTTTGACAGCTTAGAGAAAAGCTTAGAGCGAGCCTTATCCTGACGACCTTTGCGGTGCTGGATATTGGCCCATTTTGAATGGCCTGCCATGGGAGTCCCTTTTATGAATCTTATGTGCTGGTGTTCTAAGGCGTGAGAGAAAATTTCGCAAGGCTTGCGCATTGTTTCGCAGAGCTTTGGAGACTTTAGCGAGTGTCTTAATGAGGCGAATTACAGCTTAAATCTCAAACATTACCTGCGTCCGTTATGAGGTGATTTTAG
>CAZFWZ010000099.1:0-8190 GCA_964522765.1 uncultured Caulobacterales bacterium
TCTCGCCAATATATAATTTACCAAGGTCTTGAAGGTTTGGCAGGCCATTTAGGAACAAAATACGTTCAATAATCCAATCGGCGTGGTTCATCTCGTCGATGGATTCTTCATATTCCTTCTGCGCGAGCTTGGTGACGCCCCAGTCTTTGAGCATACGTGAGTGCAAAAAATATTGATTAATCGCGGTCAATTCGTTTTTGAGCGCTTTGTTCAGAAATTCGATAGTTTTTGGATTGTCACGCATCTCGGCACCTCACTTTGACTTGTGCTTTTCATAGCACAAATGAGAGGAGAGCGACAATTCTTAATGATTATTGAGGGCAATTTGCCGCTTATTCGGCGGCTTCCATCATTGTGGCGTCATGCAATTCAGCCATGCGCTCTTTGATTGAGTCGACACAGGCGCCGCAGTTAAACGTCTTGCCGTGATGGGCGAGCACGCATTTGGCCGAACGGGCGCCGCACGATACGGCGACATCGACTTTCTTGGTGTTTATCTGATTGCAAACGCAGTAAATCATATGATTTCTTTACTGCAATTGCGAATGATTGTCAATAACTTTGCAAGTCATTCGCAGAAGCATGTGCGGCTTGCAAAAAAGCGGCCACACATTTTGATCATGGAGGCCGCTTTAGGTCTTAAATACTGTTATGAAGGTCTATAACTGACTTGCGGTCCATGCATTGACGCGCTCTTCGAGAATGTTGAGCGGGACGGGACCAGATTCGAGAACAATATCATGATAATCCGCAAGGCTAAACTTATCACCAAGCTTGGCTTTAGCCTCTTCGCGCAGCTCAATAATCTTGATCATGCCAATTTTATAGGCCGTGGCTTGTCCGGGCATTACGATATAGCGCTCAATGGCTTTGACCGCGTCGGCTTTCGGATTTGGCGTGTTTGTGACAAGATACTCAATTGCCTCCTCGCGTGTCCATTTCTTATCATGAAGGCCTGTATCAACGACGAGACGTGCGGCGCGCCAGATTTCCATCGCAAGGCGGCCAAAGTCGGAATAGGGGTCTTTGTAAAAGCCCATTTCTTTGGGTAGGAACTCTGAATATAGCCCCCACCCTTCAGTATAGGCCGTCATGGAGCCATATTTACGAAATTTTGGGATGCCTGTTAGTTCTTGAGAGATTGAGAGCTGCATATGGTGGCCGGGAATACCTTCATGATAGGCGAGAGCCTCCATTTGATAAATCGGCATGTCGTTCATGTCATAGAGATTGGCGTAATATACGCCTGGGCGCGATCCATCTGGCGCGGGGCGGTTATAAAACGCTTTGCCAGCTGACTTTTCCCGGAAGGCCTCAACCGCTTTCACTTCAAGCTCGGCCTTAGGCAGGACGTTAAATACACTTGGCAGCTCCGTTTTCATCTGATCAATCCAAGCCGTGGCTTCTTTGAGGTAGCGCGCTTTGCCAGCGTCAGTATTGGGGTAGACGAAGCGCTTGTCCGTACGAATGAACTCAAAGAAATCTTGCAGGCTTCCTTCAAACTCTACGGTCTTCATAATCTCGCGCATCTCGTCTTGAATGCGGGCGACATCAGCGAGGCCAAGGTCATGAATGTCTTTTGCCGACATATCAGTCGATGTCATTCTCTTGAGGCGGTGAGCGTAATAGGCGTCTGCATTGGGAAGCTTCCAAACACCGTCATCCGTGCTGGCTTTCCCTTCTTGGACTTTCATGGCGGCAATCATATCGCGGTAAGCAGGACCGACAGACGTTAGCAGAGCGGTGGCCGCATCTGTATAGAGTGTCTCGCGTGTCTCATCATCTAAACCGAGTTTATCAACTTTGGTTTTAAAATCGTTGAGCAGTAAATTGACCTCGTCTGAGTTCTCTTCAAACGGCAGTCCTGAGAGCACATTGTTTGCGTCGCGAATGACATGGGCATAGACAAATTTTGGCGGATTAATGCCTTTCTCAAACGCTGCATTGCTGCGCTCGACAATCGTATTCAGATAGGGCTGAATGCCTTCAAGGCGTTTTATGTAATTCTTAGCATCTTCAAGATTATCAATTTTGTGACGGTTGAGCATGAAGGTTGGAATGCCGCTTTGCACGCCAAACATTTGGTTGAATGAATAGCCATATTCATGGAAATCATCACCCGCAAGTTGCTGCTCTGCATTGCGCACATACAGGCGATAAGAGAGCTGGCTGTTTTCATCAAGTTTGTCATAATCAAATTTTTCGCGAAGCTCATTGAGATCTTGGCGTGTGTAATCTAGCTCTTCTAGTTCGGCGGCGCGTGAGGGGTCATCCCATTCATCCATGCGTTCTTTAATGCCAAGCGCGGCAAGGGCTGCGGGTGAGCGCTTCACGCCTTCCATGAATTTTTTCTCAAACCAACCATTCAGCTGGGCATTGATATTTGTATCAACTTTCTCCGCAATAATGTCTTTGGCGTGTCCGGTTGCATCCGTTTTTGTTGCGCTGTTACATCCACCAATACATAGGGTTAGTATAGCCATGCTTGATAAAAATATATTGTTTTTCATGTGCTTATCCTCAGGTCTTATTGTTTTTGATTTGAATTTTTATTGACTTTGTACCCAATCATTTACGAGCTCTTCTAACACGCTTAATGGGACAGAACCATTGGCTAATATGATGTCATGAAACTCGCGAATGTCAAAGTCATCACCAAGTATGTCTTCTGCTGTTTTGCGCAGTTCAATAATTTTCAACATGCCAATTTTATAAGCCGTCGCTTGGCCGGGCCAAACAATGTAGCGGTCAATCTCCGCGCGTACGTCGCCTTCGGGATTAGGGATATTCTCTAGATAATATTTAACGGCCTCGTCACGGGTCCATTTTTTGGCATGAATACCTGTGTCAACTACAAGCCTTGCCGCGCGGAAAATCTCCATGGAAAGTCGTCCGAAGTCTGAATAAGGGTCGCTATATAACCCAAGCTCTTTGGGTATAGACTCGGAGTAAAGCGCCCAGCCTTCAGTATAGGCCGTGTGCCGCCCAAATGTTCTAAACTTTGGTAAGCCTTGTAATTCCATTCCAATTGCAATTTGCATATGGTGGCCTGGAATGCCTTCGTGATAGGCGAGGGCTTGGGCCAAATATTTTGGCTGCTCGGCGACATCTTTTAGATTGATATAATAAGTTCCGGGGCGCGACCCATCAACAGCGGGTTGATTGTAAAAGGCCCCAAAAGCGGTGTCTTCACGAAACGGTTCAACGCGTTTTACAATCATATCGGCTTTGGGTTTTGTGATGAATAGACTGTCCAGCCGCCCTTTCATATCGTCAATAATTCTCGTAGCTTCTAAGATGTAAGCCGCGCGTCCGGCGTCTGTATTTGGATAAACAAATTGCGGATCGGCGCGCAGAAAATCATAGAAGTCTTTTAGCGTTCCATCGAACCTTACTTGCTGCATAATCTCGCGCATTTCATCTTGAATGCGCGCGACTTCGGAGAGTCCAATTTCATGAATTTCGTCTGCTGTTAGCTCCGTTGTCGTATAATGATTGAGACGAGATTGATAATAGGCTTCGCCGCCGGGTAGTTTCCAAACGCCGTCATCTTCTGTTGCGACGGCTTCATGGCGCTCAAACATGTCAATCACACGCTCATAGGCGGGGCCAACAGAATGGGTTAAAGCCGCTTCTGCGCGCCTCACGAGTTGCTGTTTGTCGACTGAGTTGATGTCGAGCTTATCTATTTTGGATTTGAAGTCTTTCAGCAGAGGGCTGTCATCCCCGGTCGTGAACGGCATACCTGTGACGACATTCCGTGCGGCGGGAATGAGTTTACCATAGACAAATTTTGGCAAAATCACACCATTTGCAACTTGATCTTCCGCGCGCGCCACGTGTTGCCCAAGATAGTTTTCAAAGCCAATGAGCCGCTCGACATAATTTTCCGCATCTTTGGCATCATTAATACCGTGAAAATTTATCATAAAGCTTGGCAGACTGCTGTGCGGTCCGCTCATATGTTGGAACACATAGTTATTGCCGCTAAATTCATGGCTTATGATTTCATCCAATGCGCCGAATTCGTAAAGCCGATAAGAGAGTTTTGATTGCAGGTCCAAACGATCAATATCAAAGCGTTTGCGCATGTCTTTGAGCCATTGATTAGTGAGAGCGGCCGTTTCATCTCTCGCGACTTGTGAGGCGTCATCAAGCCTGTTGTCAGAGGTTTTTCGTCCCAAATAGGTTTGGTTCATTGGCGAACGGGCGAGTTCATCTTCAAATCGCGCCTCAAACCAGTCATTTAAGGCTTGAGATTCTGCTGTGATGCGTTCGGCTTTAGTGGCGTCTTTTTGCGCAGGGCTTCCGCAGCTGGAGAGACTAAGCGCACTCGCGGCGACGGTTGAGAGGACAAAAGAGAAAACGCGCATTGGAGCCTTTTGTAATGTTAAATTCGTACTGTGTATGACCATAATCAGCAGCGGCTGAAAGAAAAGCGTTGATACGCTTTATTTTAGACAAATTTGGCGGTTTTAATTCAATTGATGGGGCGAAATTGGTAGAAAATCGCCCTAGGATAACTGAATGAGTTCAATGATTCGCGATATTGGAAAGGCGCAAGTCGCCGAGGCCCCGCCGTTAAGCCAGAGCCAAAAGCTTGACGTTGCGCCCGCATCATCTGAGCAAAATAACGATATTCCAGGTCAAAGGTCCAATGCTTTGGCAAATCACGTCTCTAATCTTGCGGACTCGGGCGCTTCAAACAAAAAAGGCGGCTCGGTTATTATTGTCGCTTTATTGGGTCTTATGACATTGGTATTGTCGGGTCTGACAGCCTATCATGCTAGCTCACTTGGATGGCTTGCTTTGTTTCTACTTGCCGCCATGGCTGTGCTGGCCTTTATCGCCTGCCTTATTGCCCTGACTGACCGCCGCACAAAAGCCAGAGCTCATGACCCTGAGAACGTCTACGTCAGCGCTTTTTGGCGGGACCCTGTACCGGCCGTCATAATTCGCAGTGGTCGCGTGTTGCGGGCCAATGCCGCTTATATGGAGCTTGCAAAGGACTTAGGCGTCACGACAACTGGCGGCCTCGCGCCGACTGTTGATCGTATGTTTGCTGGACAAGGCGATGGAACGGCCCCCGCAATTTTCCGTCTGCATCATCTACCCGAAGATACATCTCACGCAGAGGAGTTCATTGAAACCATAGCGCGCGATGGGCGTCACCGCCGTTATAATCTGCAGGTTACGGCGTTACCTGATGGGCAGCTTTGGCAGATAAGCGATATGGCGAAAACAGTAACAGGCGGTGAACCTGTCTTGACCCATGCCCCTGTGGGCCTGTTTTCAGTCGATAGAGATGGTAAAATTATAGCTATGAATGCTGTGCTAGAACGTTGGCTTGGTGTCGATAAATTACCGGCTCCGAAATGGATGCGCGAATTTATCGAAAATCCCGAGTCTCTGCTGGAAAGTCCGCCTACACCCGGCCGTATTGTGCGCGCCGATACGCGGCTTATTACCCGCAAAGGCCTCGTTTCGCCGACAGTTATGGTCGGCACATGGCGCGAACTTGATACAGGTGAAATAGTTGCCAGTGTCGCCCTTTATGGCCACAGTTCACTTGGCGTGCCTAGTAACCAAATTCTGAGCCGTGATGCTGCGGCGCGATTAAACGCCTCTCGCCGCGGGGCGGGAACATCTGCGGCTCATGCTGACAGCGTGTTGTCCTCGCCGTTTGGCATACTTAAGCTCAAAGGTGACACCTTGGGCGAGGCGACGATTATATCTTGCAACCCTGCCTTTGAACGTATGGGTGAGGGCCGGATTTGGGCGGGAAATGATTTCTCCACCGTTTTGACGGACAATGCGACGAGCCGAGATTTGCTGGCTTTATCGCCGTCTGCTTGTAACCCCGAACAGGCATTTGAAGCGGTGCTTTCTGGTGATAATGCTCTGCCTGTCAATCTCTATGTCGTATCTGAGCCTGCTGACTTAACTGTCTGTTGGATCTATATTGTCGATATTAGCGCGCGCAAGCTGCTGGAGGATCAACTTGTTCAAAGTCAAAAGATGCAGGCTATTGGACAACTGGCGGCGGGCGTGGCCCATGACTTTAACAATCTTCTAACCGCAATACGGCTTAACACTGACGAGCTTTTAGGGCGTCACCCTGTTGGTGATCCGTCCTATCCGGAGCTGCAGAAAATCAATTCGACGGTCTCGCGTGCTGCTGGGCTTGTAAAGAAGCTGCTGGCCTTTTCACGCCGTCAGACGCGCCGTGCAGAAGCTGTGAATGTGACTGATACGCTGTCTGATATGGTCGTAACGCTTAAACAAACGATTGGTGAACGCGTAAAGCTCAATGTGGTGCATGGGCGCGGTTTGCCGCCCATTTTGGCAGATAAAAATCAGATTGATACAATACTTATGAATCTATGTGTGAATGCGCGCGACGCAATGTCAGATCAAGGCGGCGGAACAATTACAATTCGAAGCTCAGATTGTGATTTGGCCAATCTATTAGACACTGACCCCGTTGAGGCGCTTCGCAAGGCCAAGGGTGATAGATTTGTACGAATTGAAGTCTCTGATACGGGTACAGGCATGCCGGATGACGTCAAAGCCAAGATTTTCGAACCCTTCTTTACAACCAAGGAGGTTGGCAAAGGCACGGGACTGGGCCTTGCAACTGTTTACGGTATTGTTGAACAATCGGGCGGAGCCATGAGTGTAGACAGTACAATGGGCGTGGGGACGTCCTTCCGTCTTTACTTCCCTGTCGTAGATGGAAACTTTGTCGCTGATGTTGTCGCAAAACCCAAATCATCTGCGCCGAGGCCCCCGTCTGATTTAGCAGGACAGGGAACCATCCTCTTTGTTGAAGATGAAGATAGCGTGCGCGTCATAGCGGCCAAAACACTTCGAAAGCGAGGCTATAAAGTTATTGAAGCGTGTGATGGTGATGAGGCTTATGAGATTTTAGAAGAGGGCACGGATACATTTGATCTGATGATTTCAGACGTGGTTATGCCCGGCATGGATGGGCCCGCGCTTCTAAAGAAAGGCCGCCCGCTCCTTGGTGATGCGCGTATTGTCTTTATATCAGGCTATGCCAAAGAAGAGTTTTCGGAGTTGTTGTCCGAAGAGCCAGATGTGACGTTCCTTCCCAAACCTTTCACGCTCGCGCAGCTCGCTGAGAAAGTGAAAGCGGAAATTGGGGAAAGTAATGACGAGTATTTGTGATAAAAAATGCAAATAATTCAGCTGTTTAACTATTCAATGTTCCGATTTTGTTCTTTTCGGTTGCGAAATGAGAACAAAAGTGGCACAAATGATTCACGGCAGTCCAACTGCAGCCGCGATTTCAAACTGATTCCCGAAGGGCTCCGGGAGTTTTTACTGGAGTTCCATTATGGCCAGAAATTCAACACCCCTTACCGTTGTGGGTAAAGTCGACGATAAAAACAAATCAGCCGCCCTTGAGGCCGCTATGGGCCAAATTGACCGTGCCTTTGGTAAAGGCGCCGTCATGAAGCTAGGTGATAAATCCGCGATGGATGTCGCGTCTGTCTCAACAGGCTCGCTGGGGCTTGATATTGCGCTCGGCATAGGCGGTCTGCCGCGCGGACGTATCATCGAAATTTACGGCCCTGAATCATCTGGTAAGACGACATTATCGCTTCATTGCGTTGCCGAAATTCAAAAAGAGGGCGGCGTTGCGGCCTTTATCGACGCCGAGCATGCGCTTGATCCAACTTACGCGGCCAAGCTTGGCGTTGACGTCAATGAGCTTTTAATTGCACAGCCTGATACAGGTGAGCAGGGACTTGAGATTGCTGATACGCTTGTACGTTCTGGCGCGATTGATGTGCTTGTCATCGACTCTGTTGCGGCGCTAACGCCGCGCGCGGAACTTGAAGGCGATATGGGCGACAGCCTGCCGGGTCTTCAAGCGCGCCTCATGAGCCAAGCTTTGCGCAAGCTGACGGGCTCTATTTCTAAATCTGGCTGTATGGTGATTTTTATCAACCAAATTCGCATGAAGATCGGTGTGATGTACGGTTCGCCAGAGACAACAACAGGCGGCAATGCGCTGAAGTTTTATAGCTCTGTGCGCCTTGATATTCGCCGTATTGGCGCGATTAAGTACCGCGATGAAGTCGTGGGTAACCAGACCCGTGTGAAAGTCGTGAAGAACAAAGTCGCGCCGCCGTTCCGCCAAGTTGAATTTGATATCATGTA
>CAZFWZ010000100.1:0-8023 GCA_964522765.1 uncultured Caulobacterales bacterium
GATTGCCCGATTTGCGATCAAGGCGGTGAGTGCGATCTGCAAGACCAAGCCATGTCTTATGGCCGCGATAGCTCTCGTTTCGAAGAAAATAAACGCGCCGTTGATGATAAATTCATGGGCCCGCTTGTGAACACGGTGATGACGCGATGTATTCAATGTACGCGCTGCGTGCGCTTTATTACCGAAGTGGCCGGCGTTGAAGAAATCGGTCTTGCCGCGCGCGGTGAAGACGCTGAAATTACGACATATCTCGAAAAATCGCTAACGTCTGAACTGTCAGGTAACGTCATTGATCTTTGTCCTGTTGGGGCGCTGACCTCCAAGCCTTACGCGTTTAACGCGCGGCCTTGGGAGTTAGAGCACGTCAATTCTATCGACGTCATGGATGCTGTTGGGTCTAATATTCGCGTGGATAGCCGCCGCGGCGCGGTATTGCGTATTCTGCCCGTGGAAAACGACGCGGTGAACGAGGAATGGATTTCTGATAAGACCCGTTTCGTCTGGGACGGTCTTGCGCGTCAACGCCTTGACCAGCCTTATGTTCGTGAAAATGGTAAGCTGAAAGCTGTGGGTTGGGACACGGCTTTGAAACTTGCGGCTGAGAAGCTGTCGGGTAATGCTGATGAGATTGCGGCGATTGCAGGCGACCTTTGTGATGCTGAATCAATGAAAGCTCTCAAGGATTTGATGGGCAACCTCGGCGTTCGCAATATTGATTGCCGCCAAGACGGTTCAGTATTGGGCGGAGAGCGCGCAAGCTACCTCTTTAATACCACTATTGAAGGCATTGAAGAGGCCGACGCTATCCTGATTATCGGGTCTAACCCACGCCTTGAGGCACCGCTTGTCAATACACGCATCCGCAAGGCCTATAGCAATGGAGGCACGCGCATTGCCATGATTGGCGAGGCCGCTGATTTAACCTATCCCGTAGAACAGATTGGCGAGACTCCTGCTGATATTATGACGCTGATGGATGCGGCGAAGGGGTTTGCGAAAGCCCTTAAGTCCGCCAAGAAACCGATGATTATTATCGGGCAGGGTGCGTTGACCCGAAGTGATAGCGCGCAAGTGTTGAAAGCCGTCGCGGGGCTCGCCGCCAAATTTAACATCATCCGTGAAGGTTGGAACGGCTTTAACGTGCTTCATACGGCGGCGTCACGCGTGGCCGGTCTTGATATGGGTTTCCTTCCGGCAGATGGCGCGAAGGGAACGAATGAGATTTTGGCAGGGACCAAATCCGGCGAAATTAAAACCGTCTATCTTCTCGGCGCGGATGAGCTTGATACCTCAGGCCTCGAAAATGCATTTGTCATCTACCAAGGTAGTCATGGTGATAAAGGGGCCCATGTAGCAGACATCATCTTGCCGTCTGCGGCTTACACGGAAAAGAATGGGCTTTACGTCAATACCGAAGGCCGCGTTCAAATGGGCGTTGCAGCGGTTGCGCCAAAAGGTGAGGCTAAGGAAGATTGGGCGATTATTCGCGCGCTTTCGGGTCACCTCGACCGTGTTCTGCCCTATGATAGTTTAGACGGGCTTCGCGAAAAGCTTTTCGAGGATCATCCTTCATTTGCAGGACTGGACCACGCGCCAGAAGATCTTGAGCTTGATTTATCAAAACTTGGAGCGGCGGGTAAGCCGACATCTGCGCCGTTCTCGAACGCTGTAACGGATTTCTACTTTACTAATCCTATCGCGCGCGCCTCCGAAGTGATGGCTGAATGCGCGGCCGTGATTGCCGATGTTAATTCCATAAGCGAGGCGGCAGAATAATGTTACAAATGCTTGATCCTCAATTCATCGCCGCATCGACGTTTTGGTCAGAGCTTTCGCCTTTGGCGTGGTTTTTGTGGAAGTTCGCTCAAGTCATGATGTTTGTCTTGCCTCTAGCTTTGCTCGTGGCCGCGCTTGTGCTGGCCGACCGTAAAATCTGGGCGGCTGTGCAGATGCGCCGCGGACCCAATGTGGTTGGCGCTTTTGGTCTTTTGCAGACGATTGCGGACGCTTTAAAGTTCTTTTTCAAAGAAATTATCGTGCCAGCTGGGTCTGATAAGTTCTTGTTTTTACTTGCACCTGTGCTTGCGCTCGTCATGGCATTCCTGGCATGGGCGGTTATTCCCGTCGCGCCGGGCTGGGTCATGTCCGACATCAATATCGGCGTGCTTTATGTGCTCGCAATCAGCTCTATGGGTGTTTACGGCATCATTATTGGCGGATGGGCGTCTAACTCAAAATACCCTTTCATGGGCGCGCTGCGGTCTGCTGCGCAAATGGTGTCCTATGAAGTCTCCATCGGCTTTATTATCCTGACTGTGATTTTCCTGAGCGGATCTATGAACCTGACCGAAATTGTCGGTGCACAAGAAGGCGGATTATTTAATTGGAATATGTTCCGCCTTAACCCGGTGGGGGAATATGGTCTTTGGAATCTACTTCTGTTTCCTGTGATGTTTTACATGGGTGTGCTGTTCTTTATCTCGGCCCTCGCTGAGACTAACCGTCCGCCATTTGATCTCCCGGAAGCGGAATCAGAACTCGTGGCGGGTTACCAAGTAGAGTATTCATCCACGCCGTTCCTGATGTTCTTCTTCGCGGAATATGTGAACATCATGCTGCTTTGTTCCATGATGACCATTTTGTTCCTAGGCGGTTGGCATGCGCCAATTGATTTTGGTTGGGAAAACCCCATTATCCCGCCGTTCCTATGGTTCTTCCTCAAGACAGCATTTCTGTTCTTTATGTTTGCCATGGTGAAAGCGATTGTACCGCGTTACCGTTATGATCAGCTCATGCGGTTGGGCTGGAAAGTTTTTCTGCCAACCGCTTTGATCGCCGTCATTTTCGTTTCAACCTTCGTCGTGTTCTTAGGTCAAGGGTAGGGGCCAATAGTTATGTTTACACGTATTAAACAAGTCTTTCGCGCCGCCTTCCTTTTGGAATTTGTGTCCGCCTTCTGGTTGGCCATGAAATATTTCTTCGCGCCAAAAGTGACAATCAACTACCCATTTGAGAAAGGCCCGCTTAGCCCGCGCTTTCGCGGCGAGCATGCACTTCGCCGTTACCCAAGCGGTGAAGAGCGCTGCATTGCCTGTAAACTCTGTGAAGCTATTTGCCCCGCGCAGGCTATTACGATTGAAGCAGAGCCACGCGAGGACGGGTCACGCCGCACAACACGCTATGATATCGACATGGTCAAATGTATCTATTGCGGTTTTTGCCAAGAGGCATGCCCAGTGGACGCTATTGTCGAAGGACCAAATTTTGAGTTTGCGACGGAAACGCGCGAAGAGCTTTACTATGACAAAGACAAGCTACTCGCGAATGGAGATCGCTGGGAGCGAGAAATTGCAAAAAATCTAGCCATGGATGCGCCTTACCGCTAAGGCGGCGCCAACTTAAGGAACGAGAGAGTCGTGCTTACAACAATTGCATTTTATTTGTTTGCCACAGTGGCAGTAGCCGCGGGCTTTATGGTCGTCGCGGCGCGTAACCCTGTGCACTCTGTTATGTGGCTTATCCTCACCTTTTTTAGTGCGGCTGGCCTGTTCGTTCTAATGGGCGCCGAGTTTATCGCGCTGCTTCTTGTGATGGTTTATGTCGGCGCGGTTGCTGTTCTATTCCTCTTTGTTGTGATGATGCTCGATGTTGATTTCGTAGAGATGAAGCAGGGGTTTTTGCAATATCTTCCGATTGGTGCGCTTGTCGCAATAGTGCTGTTAATTGAAATGTTCTTCGTTGGCGCAGCTTACTTTACGGGCGAGAAAAGCACGCAGCTACCAGAGCGCACATCTGAGCTCTCAAACCTCGAACAATTCGGGACGGTGCTTTACACTGATTATGCCTTCTTTTTTGAAGCGGCAGGCCTTGTGCTTCTCGTCGCGCTTGTCGGGGCCATTACTTTAACACTGCGTGAGCGCGAAGGCGTACGCCGCCAAAACGCGGTTGCGCAAATGGAACGTACCAGAGAGCAGGGGGTTGAACTTGTTGACATTAAGCCCGGCCAAGGCGTGGGATAGGAGCAGATTATGGTCATCGGTCTTTCACACTATCTTGTCGTCGCGGCAATCCTGTTCACTATTGGTGTTTTTGGGATTTTCGTGAACCGTAAAAACGTTATCATCATCTTGATGTGCGTTGAACTTTTACTCCTTGCCGTGAACATCAATTTCGTCGCGTTCTCAGCGCATATGCCTGACATTGCAGGCAATGAACCGCTTGCGGGCCAAGTGTTCGCTCTCTTTATTTTGACTGTCGCCGCTGCTGAAGCCGCTGTGGGTCTCGCTATTCTCGTCGTCTATTTCCGCAACCGTGGAAACATTGCCGTCGAAGACATTGATTTGATGAAGGGCTAAGACGTTGCTTTACCACATCATCGTATTCGCGCCGCTGATTGGCGCTATTATTGCCGGCATGGCTGGTACACGCTTTTTGGGCGGTAAGCTCGGCGATAAGCCGTCTATGGTCATTACCACTGGCCTTCTATTCTTATCCGCTGTTCTTTCTTGGTATGCTTTCATTCAAGTCGGTGTTGGAGGTAAGGATATCCCGACCGTAAATGTCCTAAGATGGATGGATGTGGGCGGGATGAAAGCCAATTGGGCCTTCCAAATTGATACGCTGACAGTGGTTATGCTCGTCGTGGTCAATAGCGTTTCTGCGCTCGTTCACCTCTACAGTTGGGGCTATATGAGCGACGATCAATACAAACCGCGCTTCTTTAGTTATCTGTCTCTCTTTACCTTCGCCATGCTGATGCTGGTGACGTCTGATAACTTTATCCAGCTCTTCTTTGGCTGGGAAGGCGTTGGCCTCGCATCATATCTCTTGATTGGGTATTATTATAAAAAGCCGTCTGCGAATGCTGCGGCTATCAAAGCCTTTGTAACCAACCGTGTCGGCGATGTTGGTCTAGCCCTAGGCGTTATGACGATTTTCCTCGTCTTTGGATCTGTTAAATTTGACACAGTCTTTGCCGCTGTTGGCGATAAAACAGATTTAATGCTGCCATTCCTCGGTATGGAATTTCACGCAATTGAATTAATTGCAATGCTCCTCTTTATCGGCGCTATGGGTAAATCAGCTCAGTTTGTGCTCCACGTGTGGCTGCCAGATGCGATGGAAGGCCCAACGCCTGTGTCTGCGCTCATCCACGCCGCGACCATGGTTACAGCGGGTGTGTTCCTTGTTTGCCGCGCCGCGCCTATCTATGACCTTGCGCCTGTTACATCTGGTTTCATCACAGCTATGGGTGCGTTCACCGCCTTCTTCGCGGCCACGGTTGCGCTTGTTCAAAACGATATTAAGCGCGTGATTGCTTATTCAACCTGCTCGCAGCTTGGCTACATGTTTTTCGCCGCAGGGGTGGGGGCGTATAACGCCGCTATGTTCCACCTCTTCACTCACGCTTTTTTCAAAGCACTTCTCTTCCTTTGTGCAGGGTCTGTCATTCATGCGATGCACCACGAACAGGACATGCGCAAAATGGGCGGCATCCGTCACAAAGTTCCGTTCACATATGCCGCGATGATAATCGGCACGATAGCCATTACGGGTCTGGGTATTCCAGGAACAAAAATCGGGTTTGCAGGGTTCTTCTCTAAAGACGCGATTATCGAAGCCGCCTATGCGGGCGGTTCGAACGCTGCAGCCTTTGCCTTCTTGGCGGGTGTCATTGCGGCGCTAATGACCAGTTTCTATAGCTGGCGTCTTATCTTTATGACATTCCATGGAAAGTATCGCGGTGACCCGCATACGCTTGATCACGCCCATGAAAGCCCGCTTAATATGACTATTCCGCTTGGGCTGTTGTCGATTGGCGCGGTCTTCGCAGGTTTTGTATTCTACAAATATTTCATGGGAAATGCTGGCGATTTCTGGCACGGCGCTTTACCCTTCCACGGCGGTGAGCATCACGGTATGTTGGCTGACGGCAATCTTTATGCTGCGGCAGAAACTGCCGCTTCGGACGCGCATCACGGTGCCGTACACTATAGCGGTTTAAAAGGCTTGTTATTCAATGAAGTTCACGGCTTCCCTCGTTGGGTTCTATGGGCGCCTTTGTTGGCCTCTCTTTCTGGATTGCTCATTGCTGTGAAGATGTATATGCGCGGCGAGGGCGCGGCGAAACATATTCGCGACGTGAAAGAGACTGGCGGAGGCCCGATTTATAATTTTCTTCTCAACAAGTGGTATGTTGACGAAATTTATGACGCGACAATCGTGCGCGCAGTTCGTTGGCTCGGTGATATCTTCTGGAAGATTGGCGATATGAAAATCATCGACGGCTTTGGTCCAAACGGTGTTGCGGCATTCGCAGCAGGGACGGCCAAACGTCTGTCTAAAGTACAGAGCGGTTATCTTTATCACTACGCCTTCATTATGCTCGTGGGCGTCGCGGGTATTATTGCACTCGTCTTTGCAAGCGTGGGAGGTTAGCCATGTTTGAGAACATTCCAATTCTATCTTTGATCACATTCCTTCCGGCTCTAGCGGGCCTGTTCTTGATGGGCATTTCCTGGGTGTCAAAAGGAGATGAGGCCAAGGCGCAGATTGCTAAAAACTCTCCAATGGTTGCGCTGCTCGTCTCTGGGGTTGTATTCATTCTAGCGCTTATTTTGGTTTTCTTTTTCGACGGCAGCACGGCGAATTTTCAGTTTACTGAAGATGCGGCTTGGATCGGCGGCGGTATTGAGTACCGTATGGGCGTGGACGGAATTTCTATCCTGTTTGTCCTTCTGACAGCGTTTCTTACCCCGCTTTGTATACTTGCGAGCCAGACGTCGATTAAAGACCGTGTACTAGAATATATGGTCGCCTTCCTTATCCTTGAGACGCTGATGATTGGCGTGTTCTGTTCGCTGGATTTAATCCTGTTTTATCTCTTCTTTGAAGCGGTGCTTATCCCGATGTATATTATCATCGGGGTCTGGGGCGGCAAAAACCGAGTGTATGCGAGCTATAAGTTTTTCCTCTATACGCTGCTGGGCTCTGTGCTTATGCTTGCGGCGATCATCTGGATTTATGTTATGAGCGGGCAGCAACTAGGCGCGCCAACAACGGATATGACCGTGCTTATGCGCGATCTCGATATTCCGCTCGGAGCACAGATATGGCTCTGGCTTGCCTTCTTCGCCTCATTTGCGGTGAAGATGCCAATGTGGCCAGTTCATACATGGCTTCCTGATGCTCACGTTGAAGCGCCAACCGCTGGGTCTGTTATCCTTGCGGGTATCCTGCTTAAACTCGGCGGTTACGGTCTTTTGCGGTTTTCATTACCTCTGTTCCCAGATGCGTCGATTAAGTTCATGCCGCTTGTGTTTGCGATGTCGGTCATTGCTATCATTTATACGTCTTTGGTCGCTTACCGTCAGCACGATATGAAAAAGCTGATTGCTTACTCATCTGTGGCGCATATGGGATTTGTGACCATGGGTATTTTCGCCATGAATGTTCAAGGTGTACAGGGCGCAATTTTTCAAATGCTCAGTCACGGCCTGATTTCAGGTGCACTCTTCTTCTGTGTCGGCGTGATCTATGACCGCATGCACACACGCGAGATTGCTTTTTACGGCGGCCTTGTAAAGCAGATGCCCGTATTCGCAGCGTTCCTTCTATTCTTTACAATGGCCAATGTTGGCCTTCCGGGCACGTCGGGTTTTGTTGGCGAAATTTTGACTATGGTTGGTGCCTATCAGGTTAATCCTTGGGTCGCTGCGGGCGCCGCGCTTGGTATGATACTCTCTGCTGTATATGCGCTTCATCTTTACCGCGAGGTTGTCTTCGGAGAGGTTACTAATCCCAAGCTTGAGACGATAACCGATATGACGAGCCGGGAGGTTCTTATCCTCGCGCCGCTGGCCTTGTTTACGCTTATCTTGGGGGTCTACCCGTCACTTGTGACTGATATTACTGCGGCCTCTGTCGACAATCTTTTGGCTGATATCGCCGCCTCGACCACTCTAGGAGCACGCTAGTCATGTGGGAAAAAATCATACTCTTCTTCCCTGAGCTTTTGCTCGCC
>CAZFWZ010000101.1:0-7817 GCA_964522765.1 uncultured Caulobacterales bacterium
GTTTTTGTACAAGCTATAAAGTGCGCTCCAGTGGGGGAGCGTGGCCCACGCGCGCTATAGCGGTGAGTCCATATCAATGTCAATAAAGAGAATGCAAACGAGGGGGAGCTAGGCTCTATTTGCGCACAGGCATATAGCTAGAGCCATAGTTGTAGCTAGGCGTCGCCGCAGCTGGATAGCTATTAGGGTTATCCACAGTGCGGGTGCCAGGTGAGACATAGCCGTTGCCTCCCCAGGTCGTGTCCTTTGAGCCCCAATTATACTCGCTAAAGTCATGAGTGCTAATAGGCGGCGTGATGTCGGTTGAGCTATAGCTTGGTGATGTGTAGTTCGAAGATGAAAAACTTAGACTGCTGGATGCGCCTTGAAGGCATGTTCCGTCTGACTGTGCAGTCGTGCCTGCTGGGCAGTTTGCTGTAGTTTCGCTGGTCATATAGCCGCCACTATAACTGGAAGACGTCGTAATTGCCGCGCTTGAATAACTCAGGCTGCTGCCTTGTAGGCATGTGCCGTCGGCTTGCGCCGTTGTGCCCGCTGGGCAATCTGCTGGCGCCGCACTAGTTGTGGTTATTGGGTTGTAAAGTTCAACATTATAAGCCGGCGCCTCATAGCTTGGCTGTTGATAGACAAAAGGCGCGGGTGTTGGAGCCGGACGCAACATCATTGGCTGCGGTGCGTAAGCATATTGCTCATAGCTCGTTACGCTGTACGCTGTGCCATAGCGTGATTTGGCAATAGATTGGCTGCCATAGCTTTCATAAGATTGGCCGCCATATGCGCCGTACTCTGCTCCATATCCAGCGCAGTTCTGAGCCTGAACGAGGTCGCAATTTGCTCCCGCATATCGACTTTCGTAGCTATTGCCTTGCAGTGAGCACGCGGACAAACTCAATCCGCTTAAAAGAAGAGCAGGAAGCGCGAAAACGCGAGGTGTCAAAAGTTTAGCCATGATAAGTCCAGAAAGCTTGAATGATTCGTCAAACAACATTCGCAAAACGTGGTTAATGGCGCGTTAACCGTAAATCTAATTATGTCCCGAAACTATCCGCGTCGGCATATGCTTGGCCAAAAGCAGGGCGCTTGGCGAGGCGCGAGCGGTAAGCGGTGAAAACATCATCGCTGCAAAGACCGTAAGCGCGGGCCCAGCCCACATTATGCCCCATCATGCAATCTGCTGCTGTGAACTTGTCGCCGCAGATAAAGTCATGTTTTTCTAGCCGGGTAGCCAGCTGCGGTTCGACCTCGTTTTTCAGCTTATCGCGATTAAACTGTGCCAAGTCCTCATTACGAATTTTGCGGGGCAATAAGTCTTCATTGAGCCTTATCTGCCATAGCATCATGTCCATCCAAGAGCCGCCGAAATGTATCATTTGTAGATAGTCAGCGCGGGCAGGGGCATCTTCAAGGGGCGGGGCCAAACCCTGGTTTTTGTAGATATCAGCTAGCCATATAAGTTGCGCCCCCGATTCGAACATGGATTGCGTGCGCCCATCCTCATAGGTGATATCCAGCACGGGTACGCCGTGATTAGGGTTGCGCGCCAAAAACTCTGCCTGAAATTGTCCGCCTTGCATAAGGGGGGTGCGTTCTACCTCGAAATCCTCGCCTAATAGCTCATGTAACAGCCATTTTATCCGTACAGATCGCGATAAAGGGTAATGATAGAGCTTTATATGTTTAATTGGGTGAGGCATTCACGAATCCGTCATTTGAGTTTGCGTGAAGTTACGCTATCACGACTTTAAAGTTTAAAAGGAATAAATTATGGCCATGGACGGTTTTCAAGACGAGAGTATTGCAACAAACGCAGACGTACGCGGTGATGTACAGGAACGCTATGCGGCAGGCGCGAATGCGGTGGAGGCGGCGCTTTGCTGTCCTGTCGATTATGATCCGCAATATTTGAAAATCATTCCGCAAGACGTGCTTGACCGCGATTATGGCTGCGGCGACCCGTCTCGCTACGTCCGTGAAGGCGACACTGTGCTTGACCTCGGGTCCGGCGGCGGAAAAATCTGCTTCATTGCGCAGCAAATCGTGGGCCCTAAGGGTAAAGTCATTGGTATCGATATGACAGATGACATGCTCGATCTCGCACGGACTAATGCTCCCATCCTCGCGGAAAAACTTGGCTACGATAATGTCACTTTTAAGCGCGGCCATATTGAAGACCTTAAGACCGACCTAGATTTGCTCAATAAATGGCTCGAGAAAAATCCCGTTAAAAATGCGGGCGATATGGAGAAGATGGAAGAAGAAATACTGCGCCTTGGCAAAGAGCTGACGATGATTCCGGACAATAGTGTTGATGTTATTGTCTCAAACTGCGTGCTTAATCTCGTATCAGATTCTAAGAAAAAGCAAATGTTTGCGGAAATGTACCGCGTGCTCAAAGTCGGAGGCCGCGTGGCTGTGTCTGATATTGTTTCAGATGAGGATAGTCCAGATAGCCTGAAAAATGATGCCAAATTATGGTCGGGCTGTATTTCGGGCGCGCTGCGTGAGGATGAGTTCTGCACGGCGCTTGAAGAGGCAGGCTTTCACGGTATCCATATGGATAAATGGGAAGAAGACCCATGGCAGATCGTCGAAGGTATTGAATACCGTAGCGCGACTTACCTGGCCTATAAGGGCAAAGCAGGTGAGTGCCTTGAGAAAAACCAAGCCGTAATTTATAAAGGTCCGTGGCGCCAAGTTCAGGACGACGATGGCCATGTGTTTAAACGCGGCGAGCGCTCAGCTGTTTGCGAAAAAACATTCGGCCTTATGCAGCGCGAACCTTATGCAGATATGTTTTATGCAATTGAACCTGCTTCGCCCGTAAAAGAGCGGATTGAGTGGCCTGCAGAAGATTGCGGCGTACGCCGCCGTGACCCACAGGAAACAAAACGGGGCCAGCCGCGAATAACGACTGACCCATCTCAAAGTTCCTCTTGTTGTTAGAGGCACTTTAGCGGGCGGAGACACTGTTTTATGAAAAGACCATTCACTCTCGTAGCGATGTTGACTTTGGTGAGCGGTTTTGTCTCTTGTGCCCCTGTTAAGCTTCTAAACGCTGTCACACCGTCTGGCAGCTTTGAGAAAGATAAGAATTTAAGTTATGGTGAGCTGAAACGCCAAAAGCTTGATATTTACTATTCTGAGCAGCAACGTGTTAATTCGCCTGTGATTGTATTTGTGCACGGCGGAAGCTGGGGTAGCGGAAGCAAAGATTTATATAAATTTCTCGCCCAAGGATTCTCGGCTGAGGGGTTTGACGTTGTTGTTCCAAATTACCGCCTTTATCCCGATGTCATCTTTCCGGCTATGGTCGAAGATACAGGAAAGGCGATTGCCTACGCCGCGGAGCAGTTTCCGGGACGTGAGCTTGTGGTAATGGGGCATTCGGCGGGCGCTTATAATTCCCTGATGGCGCTCATGCGCCCTGAATTCTATCCGGGCGGAGCTAAGGCAATCTGTAATAGGATTGCGGGCGTGGTGGCAATTGCCCCGCCAACTGGCACAGTCCCTTTGGTTAAAGAGCCTTATATTTCAATTTTTCCAGAACGGTTTACGGGGACCGATGCGCCGATGCACAATGCACAAACTAAAATTCCGCCTGTGCTATTTGTTCATGGCCTAAAAGATACGGTTGTCTATCCTCAAGAGTCTCAGATGTTGGCCGATAAAATCACCGAGCGCGGAGGTTCTGCGAAAGTCAAAACCTATGCAGAGCTTAATCATATAGGCGTCATAAAGGTGACCTCAAAGTTCTTTGACGGGGATGCGAGTGTTAAGGCCGATGTGATTGATTTTATAGATAGCCTGGACACTAAATCTGGAAATTTTTGCCGTTAGCCTTGTTTTCGCATGTTAATGCTGAACTTATAAAGCGTTTATCTGAGCATAAGTAGAAGGCAGCACTCGAACCGTATCTATGGGTTCAGCAGGTAAAATCTCGGCTCGTGTAAACCTAAATTAAAGTAAAAGCTTCAGTATATTTATGTGATGCCAGATGTGGTTGCAAAATCTCCAATGATTTCTAATAAACCCTCTTCTGCATCGCCAAGAACAACTTTATCAAGATTGGCTTTTGATAATTCAAAGAAGGCATCCATTTGTTCGGAAGACTCAATCGGCCTGTAGCCCATTGACCAATCTTGGAAATAAGGATTCTCAAACTCAGCCGACAGTTCGATCTTGATGTCATAATGGCGCTTGTCGCGTTCGATTCTGGAGTAAAGGGCTTTCACCGCATCTTCATGACCTTCCAAAACTTGCATAATCATGCCTTTATTATGCAGCAAAAGTCCTGAGATGTTTTGCCGCTTGTTTGATATCGACGAAAACATAGCGATGGTTCTAAAGTCAGCATCCGTCACATGAGGGGCTGCTTTAGACGTGTAAATCAGGCGGTAGGTCATAATAAATGTTATTTCTGGATCCGAGATTTAAAGGTGGGCAATAGGATTATTGCCGATGCTTAGTCAATATACGCATCTTATCTAATTCGGGATTGGACTCATTACGTTATTGGCAGGTTGTGGATCTTGGCGAAGTTATGGGTAAGCACACGTAGCGAGACTGAGGGCTGATCAGGCTTTGCTATACCGCCGTAAATCAGGCTTGCCGACTCCCCAGTAAACGCGCATATAAGAGACTCCGAGGGGCACCTTTTGTGGTTCAGCGGAGCTGAAATTTTTGTAGTGATGGCAAAGGTGCGGTGAGCGCAAGTGCGCCGACCTCAAATCAGCTTCACGAAACATGGTGGTTGAGACGCACCCTTACAACTTGATCCCGTTAAGACGGGCGGAAGGACGGAGTGATGACAGTCACTAACAAGTTTCGCGTAGCTGTGCTCGGCCTCGCTTTGACTCTGCCGCTTGCGGCCTGTTCGCAAGCGCATGAACGCGGGCGTAATGACAACTACCAGACAGACGCCCTAGCCAAAACACATGCAGAGGCTCACTATATTGCCAATGCCGGCGTAATGGCGGTGAGCGGGACAACGAAAGTCCTTTTTGATCCGTTTACAGCGACGGGATACAATAACTATTTAGAAGTGACTGCCGCAAAGCTTGCTATGCTGATAGCCGGGGCCGCGCCTTATGACGATATAGACGCCGTCTTTATCAGCCATGCTCATGGCGATCACTTTGATGCAGGCGATATGATTGCCTTTATGAACGCCCAAACTAAAGCGCAGCTTATCCTGCCGGCGCAAGCCCTTGAGATGATGCAAAAAGACCCGAATTGGGACGCGGGGGTTGGCTCTCGTATTACGGCGATTAATATGGATTATGGCGACGCGCCCATTGAACTCACCATTGGAGATATTACCGCCTCGGCTGTGCGAATTGCACATGCGGGATGGCCCGAGCCGCGCCGTGTGGCCTTACAAAATATGGTCTACCGAGTCAGTTTAGACGGCGGCACCACTGTCATGCATATGGGCGACGCCGATGTGAATGATGTTCATTATGCGCCGTTTGATGACCATTGGCAGAAAGAAATTACGGATACAGCCTTTCCGCCCTATTGGTTTTTTGGCTCAGAAAATGGGAAGAGCATTCTCAAGGACCGCCTCAATACGCGCCGCTCTATCGGCGTGCATGTCCCGCTTAAACTGCCGCAGGACCTCAAAGACAGTGGCCAAGATTATTTCAGCGTAAGCGGCGAAACGCGCGAGATTGGAGAGTGAAAACCTTTCGGTATATTACCATCTTTCTCGCTGTCGTGAATATCCTTGGTGAGATTTACCGCTCATGGGGTGATGGCCGTAATATTGTTTGGGTCTTAGATGATGTTTTTGCCAGCGGCTTTTTGATTATTGCGGCTTTGTGTTTCACCCAAGATACAAAGGCGCGGCGCGCGGCTTTTGCGGCGGCGTGGGGCGTGAGCCTTGGTATGATTTATATGAGCTTTTTCTCTAGCCTTTTAGACGGCGCAAATTTCAATTCAGGTAATCTAGACTGGCAATTCCTCCTCGGCGTAAAAGCCTTCATTTTTCTGCTCTGTATTTTCGGCGTCTATGCCGCTATTTATTGGCCCTATGCAAAAAGCCTAAACCATAAGGGAGAGGGAATATGAAAAATCCATTTACTTTCAAAACCTCCAAAACATCTGAGGCTTTACCCCATTACCCCATGACGAATACGCGTCTTGATGGTCTTATCCGCCAGATAAGCCAAGAGGTCACGGGCCAGCTTGGCTATTGGCAGTTTAATATAGAGGGTCGCGATATGCTCGTGATTACCGACGAGATCCATAACCGTATGCGCATCATGAGCCCCGTCGCGGCGCAAGACGGACTTGACCAAGGTGAAATGACACGCCTGCTAGAGGCTAATTTCAGCAGTGCGCTGGACGCTAAATATGCACTGCGTGATCAGACTCTCTGGTCAGTTTTCACCCACCCGCTGGCGCAATTATATGAAGAACAATTTGTTGATTGCGCCGCACAAGTCGCCAATCTCGCCAATAATTTTGGTAGCTCCTATGCGAGTAGCAACCTTGTATTTGGCGGTAGTTAGGCCGTGAAAACCGTAGTTATTAAAATAGATATCTCAAGGCTACGCGCTAATGCGCGTGCCAATTAAAGGACCACACATTATGAACAAGCCAATCGACCAAAGCCAGTTTCAGACCCCAGACATTACCTTGGGAGCGCTGCCGAGCAGTTCCAAGGTTTACACTGCGCCTGATGCAGACCCAAGCCTTCGCGTGCCGCACCGTCTTGTGCATCTGCACGAAAGCGCGAATGAGCCTGACGTACCTGTTTATGATACGTCTGGGCCTTACTCTGATGTCAATGTCGTTATCGACTTAGAAAAGGGCCTTCCGCGCCCGCGCACGGACTGGGTGCTAGAGCGCGGCGGCGTTGATTTCTATGACGGCCGCGACGTAAGGCCCGAAGACAATGGCGGGGCGAAGGGCAAGCATTTGGCCCGCGAGTTCCCAATTAAGAACCAACCGCTCAAGGGGCGCGACGGCGAAATGATTACGCAATATGAGTTCGCCAAAGCGGGTATCATCACCAAGGAAATGATTTATATCGCCGAGCGCGAGAACCTTGGCCGCAAGCAGGCGGTGGTCGGCGCGCAGGCGCGTGTTGAGGCCGGCGAGAGCTTTGGCGCAAACATTCCCGCATTTGTCACGCCTGAATTTGTACGCGACGAGATTGCTGCTGGCCGCGCCGTGGTGCCCGCCAATATCAACCACCCAGAGCTGGAGCCGCAAATTATTGGCCGTAATTTCCTTGTGAAAATTAACGCCAATATCGGTAACTCAGCCGTGACCTCATCAGTTGAGGAAGAGGTGGATAAAATGGTCTGGGCGACGCGCTGGGGTGCAGATAATGTCATGGACCTCTCTACGGGCCGCAATATCCATAACACGCGCGAATGGATTATCCGCAATAGCCCTGTGCCGATTGGGACCGTGCCGATTTACCAAGCGCTCGAGAAGGTGAACGGCGTCGCCGAAGACCTGACGTGGGAGATTTACCGCGACACGCTCATAGAGCAATGTGAGCAGGGGGTTGATTACTTCACCATCCATGCGGGCGTGCGTCTGGCCTATATCCACCTGACGGCGAACCGCGTGTGCGGCATTGTGAGCCGCGGCGGTTCTATCATGGCCAAATGGATGCTCGCGCGTCATGAGGAGAGCTTTCTCTATACGAATTTTGCTGAGATTTGCGACATCATGCGCAGCTACGACGTGACATTTTCTCTCGGCGATGGCCTGCGCCCCGGCGCGGTGGCCGACGCCAATGACCGCGCGCAATTTGCAGAGCTTGAAACTCTCGGCGAGCTGACCAAAGTCGCGTGGGCCAA
>CAZFWZ010000102.1:0-7727 GCA_964522765.1 uncultured Caulobacterales bacterium
ACGCTTCGAGAGCTCACGCAAGCCGAGAATTGGCTCTTGCAGGGCCTTCGTTAATGACAAGCCCAGCGCAGCGCCCCTGCTCGGCTTCAATGCGGTCTGAGAGCGCTTTTTGAGAGGGTTGGCTCGCTGTATCGTTCGCGCAGACAATCACCGTCTTATCGGCTTCTGGCACAACAGTAAGCGCCGTATCCGCGCGGTCAAATGCAGGCGTATCGACGACGACAAGCGCAAACTGATCCCGCAGCTTATGCCAATAGTCTCGCGCCTCGCAAATATGAACGGATTGGCCTGACTTTATTTCCGACCAACGAAATTCCGTAACCGCTAATCCAGTATTCCCAATGAGATTCAATCCGCCGTAAAGGGCTGCCGATTTGCGGCGGCCGAATTCATCCACCCCATCCGGGCTAACCTGCCAGAACGGGCTTTCGCCAAAGGTTGAGTCAAAGGGTCCTTGTACATCACCATATGGCATTGGGGGCTGCCGGAAAAAATTCATTTGGCTTTGCTGGGATAAATCCATGTCAATGAGTGCAACACGCTGACCATAGGGAGAATAATGCTGCGCCGCCAAAAGAGCTAACATGCGCGCCACATAGCTTGTTCCCACGCCAGTGTCAGTCGCGGTAATGGCTATAACGGGCGCGCGTTCATCTCCGCGCGCAGGTGTGCACAGCGACGATAAGACTGTTTGCAGTGGATGGTTAACATCAATCATGACTGGTCGACTCCCTAAGACTTAACTATCTTAGAGTGATTTTCTTCCAACGTCTATTCCAGACTGAATTCGCTTATGTCTCAGTCGGAACCGTACCCAGTAAAACCATATCAGACTGAGCTACAGGCGCTTGAGCTTGAGCATATGGATTGGCGTAGATATCTGCCGCTGTATTACCATAGCTTTGCGGCGCATAAGCTTGCGCGTCCTGCCCGTATGAAGAGGCATAAGAGTCGTGCACAGCCGGCGTCTCGTAGCCCTGTTCAGGATTATAAGGCTGCGCTTCATAGGGATTACCCTGCGTCGCCACATAAGGCGCAGCGGCAAACGCGGCCGCTGGCGCGGGCACACTTTCAGGAATGGTTTGCGGCGCATACTGCGGCTGAGCGGGCGGCTGATACGCCGGCTCTGAGCGATAGTTATCATGACCGCGCCGACCTAATGAACGAGCTTGGCCTTGAGACGGGCTCGAACCAGAAGTGGCATATAGCTTGGGATCTAAGAAGACCTTCATCATCGCCAGTACAAAGAGCGTAAAGCCCCAACCTGCGGCGGCTAGCACAAACATGATAAGGCGCATATTGCTGCCCTTACGAGGACGGGTCGCCCAAGAAATGACTTGCACATTTTCACTACTGCTTTCGGCCTGTTCTTGATTGACCAACGCCTCTTGTTCGCGCGCTGTATAACTTTTCAAGCGTTCATCCAGAGAATCGCGTTCACGAAGCAAATTTGCGTATTGCGGGCTGATATCTTGTAGACGGCGTACTTTTGCATCTGCGGCATCCAGCTGGCGCTGTAGTACAAACTCTTTCTCGCGTAGACTATCGGCGCGCGATTGCAACGTATTGCGCGTCTGCAGCGTTTCTTGATAAACAGGATTGGGTCCTACGCGGCGCCCTCCCGCCGCACGGCCTGAATTCGCGATTAAGGATTTAAGCTCATTAAGCTCAACTTCTTTTTGGCGTACAGGTGGACTACCTGGTAAATATTTAGCTAGTAGCTGTTTAAGTTCAAGCTCAGCTTGCGCGATGCGCTGACTGGCACGATCATCGACAAAAAGATCTATATCCTGCGGTATGCCGCGAAGTTGTTGTTCGACGGTCGCGAGAGCACGTTCCGTTTCCGTCATGTCCCCGCGCAGCGTATTAAGTAATGTGCGCAGCTCTTCCGTGCGTTTCGTGACGCCTCCGCGCTCACTGTCAAAGTCAGAGATACCGTTTCTACGTAAGAATTTTTGAATGGCGCGCTCATTGGCACTCAGCTGTTCATCTGTCGCGCGGCGACGCTCAGTAATAATATCACTTGAGCCTTCTACAAAAAGCGCCTTACGGGCATCCAGATATTTCTTGATGAAAAGGTTAACCATCTCAACAGCAATTTCTGGATCTTCATGTTTGTAGACGACGTCCACAATAGACGATTTTGGCTTGGGCAAAACAATATAGCTATTCTCAACCTCTGTGAACAATTCGACTAAAGCATTTGTTCTTTCGGCCTGGTCTGAGGCACTCTTTTCTTTGTCAAAAGCGGATTTAGAGAACTTCTTCAGCCCCCAGATTTCCTTTGCTTCCCCGACAACCTGCTCGATGATATCGGCGTTCTTCATAATGCCGACTTCGTTTTGAACGATATGATCGGGCGTAAGCTGTAAGCCTGGTCCCTGATTTGTTGACGTCACGGATTGATATACATATTCATCACCGAGCTGCACGAGAACACGTCCCTCACCGCTATAAGTGCGTTTAAAGTCTGCTGTAAGGAACCAAGAGGCGACTACTCCTATCAGAAACAGTGGGACAACCCATTTGAGTTGCCGCGAAAATGAATTGAAAAATTCGCCAAGACGAATACGCGGCATACCGTTGGCATAATCCCCAACCGTCAAATCACCCATACGAGGCTCATTCGCACTGGCCATAGATCTCTCATAGCGTGGCGCGGGTTGAGCATAGCTTGGTTCGGCGTTATCGGAAATTACCGCCGCGCTCATTGCGCTAGCCGCTTTGGCTGCTTGTTTAGCGGCCTTTTTTTCTTTGCGCGACAGTTTAGGCAGGCGAGGTATCTTACTCACTTTCGCCGGCTTGACTTTATGCGTATCTGATTTTGATCGACCGAGAAAGGCCATAGGGTAACCCTTTAATAAATATAGTTAATGCACTTGAAGCCCTAAATTTTAATTTTTCGTTATCCATTCTTGTTAACTATGAAAAAAAACGAATTAATCCGACATTTCTTGTCAAAGGGCTCAAAAAATGACTAATTTTAGAAAAATCACAGCAATTCTGGCGATTTCGGGGCTCTCAACCATGCTTTTAGCGGGTACAACTCACGCTAACGGACGCTACGGAGCGCCCCAAACGAATCACTTACCACCTCAACAAATTAACCAAAGGCACGTTTTGCCCGTACCTCAAGGCCCGTATATGGGCCAATATCGAGCTGTACCCGCCCATTACCAAAATAAAAAACGCGGTATTTTTGCACCAAAAAACCCAGCCTATAAAAATTTGGGTGATAAAATTAAGAACCGTAAACAGCTCGCCTACCAAGTGCCCCCGCGCCCCGCGCCTCCTGGTCAGCAGTTCCAAAGATGGGTCGATTACGAACCGCAATATACGCTCTATCCAGGTGATCAGCTCGATATCGTTGTCCCAAGCGCGCCTGAACTCTCGCGTACGCTCACTGTGGGCCCTGATGGCCGCGTCGTCATGCCCAATGTAAAGCCGACTATGGCTGCGGGACGCACCATTACAGATTTACAAAACGCGCTGTCAGCTGAGCTGGCGACTATTTTACGCGATCCAAAGATTGCTGTGACGCCGCGCGCTTATGGCCCGCAGCAAATTTACGTCGGCGGCGAAGTTGGCGCGCAAGGAAGTTACGCTCTGCCAGGCCCTGTTGGCGTGATGGAGGCTGTACTTCTTGCGGGCGGAGTCCGTAATTCCGCCAGAACGGGTAAAATCGCTGTGCTGCGCCGCGCGCCCAATGGCGGCATGATGATGCGCGTTGTCGATTTAAAGAACGGCATCCGCAATATTCGCGAATATAACGACAATATACAGCTGCGCCGCGGCGATATCGTCTTTGTACCGCGCAACACACTTGCGGAAATTGGCGCGTGGTCAACGGCTTTCCGCGCGACCCTGCCCGTCGACTTCAATCTGAGCTATCAGTTCGGATCAAATGACGGCGGAACTACCGTTATTAGCCCTTAAGCGAACTTTGTTTCGTTAAAATAATGTTGCAAAACCCGCACAGCCCTAGTGCGAATTTCTTACGTCTAAATTTACAAAGTTCGTAGTCTTAAGCGGCTTCTTTGGCACTTTCCAAAAGCTCGCGGTTCTCTTTTAGCCATCCACGTGCAGCGCGTTGCGCTAGCGTCAGGTCTTCTGAGCTCATTTCGAACTTGATTTCCTCACGGTAAGCTTTGGCAGGCAAAGAGCCCATCATAGCGGCTAAACTAAACCATTTATGTGCTTCCACGAAGTCCGGCCCCTTTTCTTCAAGGTCTGTCGAATAGATAAGTCCCAAACGGAACAAGTCTTCGGGTTGCGCGCCAGCATCGATTGCGGCTTTTGCTTCTGTTACTTCTACATCTGTAAAGGCCATTCTAGCCTCCCTATTTTTCACCTAATACCGACGGGTTATCCTTCGGTTCGGAGCGGCGGGCTTAAGCTCGTCTCGTTCCTTAATTTGAAACCTGCGCGCCGCGGATAAATATAAGGTTAAAGTTCGTAAGGGTTAATCAAGTTTTACTTATATTAAAACAAGTAAATATGTATTACTTACTAGTTTATTATAAATTAAAATAGAGTTATATTTACATATATACTTGTACAAATAAAGTATAAAACAAGAGTCACTCCAGTTGAATCCAAGTCAAACCACAGCAAAAAAAGCAAAAAAAAATTCAAAAAACTTGGATATTAATGCGCTTTAACCCAATTTTTCTCTATTTTTAACCGTATTTTCCCAATTTGAGCCATGCCAACTTTGGCTTGGTTTAAAAAGCTTGCACAGATTTTGGGGTCACAAACAGAGATTTGGGTTCGAAAAAACGCAATTTAGCCCCAAAAAAAGATGATTTTGGTTCAAAAAAAGGTGGTTTGGGGCCTGAAAAAGATGATTTGGAGCCTAAAAAAGATGAAATAAGATCACAATTTCGCGCAACTAACGCCTAAATTCGCTCTTTTGTCGTCAAGAACCGCAGCTTGGGGTTTTTCTCTTGAGCATATGACACGTCCCAGCCTGATTTGGCGAGATAGACAGGCGCGCCGTCGAGGTCTTCCCCAGTATTGTTTCGGTTCTTTCCGATAAAGTCGTCAATCAACTGCGGATCATCGGCCGCAATCCAGCGCGCGATTTGATACGGCGGTATTTCAAATAAGACTTCGAGGCCATATTCATTTTTCATACGGTCGGCCATAACCTCAATTTGTAGCTGGCCCACAGCGCCGACAATCATATCCGCGCCAAAGGCAGGACGGAACAATTGGGTGACGCCTTCTTCGGCAAGGCTCTCAAGCGCTTTGCGTAAATGTTTCGCCTTGAGCGGGTCAACCGTGCGGGCGCGGCGCAGAATCTCTGGCGCAAAATTAGGTATGCCTGCAAAACGTATTTTACCTGATGTCGAGAGACTATCGCCCACGCGAAGGCTTCCGTGGTTTGGAATACCAATGACGTCGCCTGCAAAGGCATTATCGGCCAGCTCACGGTCTTGGGCGAAGAACATCATCGGATTGTGCACCGATATCGCTTTGCCGTCAGCGGTCTTAAGGCGCATTCCGCGCGTAAATTCGCCCGAACACAAACGCAGGAACCCCACGCGGTCGCGATGGTTAAGATCCATATTGGCCTGCACCTTGAAGATAAAGCCCGTGACTTCGCTATCTGTCGGCGCAATCTCCACGTCTTGGCCGTTCTTCTTGGCGGTTTCAACCTGAGGCCCCGGCACAAGTTCTGCCAAAGCATCAATCAGCTCTTTGACGCCAAATTTGCGCAGGGCTGAGCCGAAATAGACGGGCGTCATATGCCCTTCACGAAAGGATTGCATATTAAACGTGCCGTAGTCTTTGGCCAGTTCCACCATTTCGCGGAACTCGGCGAGCAGCTCATCATCGTTAAAGACGGCTTCAATCTCTTTGCCGTCCATCGGCATAGCTGGAGCCCCTGCCCCTGTATCGCCCTCTTCATCTGGGCGTATAAACTTATAGAACTGTGATGTTTGCAAATCAGCAACGCCTTTAAAGCGGCGGCCACTGGCGGCAGGCCACTGCATAGGCACAACATCGAGCGCAAGCTTATCTTCAATCTCAGACAAGACATCAAAAGTCTCGCGGCCCTCGCGGTCCATCTTATTGACGAATGTAATAATCGGAATATCCCTCAATCGGCAGACTTCAAAGAGCTTGAGCGTTTGCGGCTCAATACCTTTGGCCACATCGAGCACCATGACGGCGCAATCGGCGGCGGTGAGGGTACGGTAAGTATCTTCGGAAAAATCTTCATGGCCCGGCGTATCCAGCAAGTTAAAGATAAGGTCCGCATGTTCAAAGGTCATCACGGATGAGCTGACCGAGATGCCGCGCTCTTGCTCAATCTTCATCCAGTCTGATTGCGTGCGGCGAACTTTGCCGCGCGCCGCCACAACGCCCGCTTGATGGATAGCGCCCGCCGCATAGAGCATATTTTCCGTCAGCGTCGTCTTACCCGCATCAGGGTGAGAAATAATCGCAAAAACGCGGCGGCGCGTAGACTCGGATTTAGTGGACATAAGGGACGCTCAATTAAGTTGAGCACGGCATAGGGGGATTGCGCACACGGTTCAAGTGGCGAGGCGATCTTATCAGCAAGCTAAGGGCCGTCATGGGGGGATAGTGTTGAAAAACTCGGCTTAGCGGACCTCAGAGAGTGCGAAACCGCAAACATTACCAGCGGCTGTTATGGGGCGATTTTAAGCCGTTGGTTCAGTTTCCACTTTGGGCAAAGTCGGACATTACGCTTTATTTCTAGTAAACAGCTAAAACGAATATTTAAGGACAGTTCAAATTTTTCTACAAATCAAACAAAAGTTAATAGGGTTACTACTAATTATCGGGGGGATAAGAAGTAAATACGCCAAATATTCATCCTTTAATTTGGCTATTGCCTGGCCCCATCACATCAGGGTCAGGCAATTAATACAATTTTGGGGATTGTGTGATGAAAAAATCAAAGTCCAAAACGATTACACGCGCCGATTTGGTGGACTCGTTACATCGGGAATTTGGGTTGTGAAACCTATGTCTTCACAACTCCTAAATTCTAATGGAGACAGGTTAGTCATGGATAAGGCCAGCCGTATAACATTTGGAAACCTATCAAAAGATAAGGTTCTCGTCTTACTCTCTCGTCGATTGGATTGTCCTGTCGAAAGCCTCTCCTTCCTGTTTCGAAATTCAAACCCTCGGGATATCAAACCAATTGACATTGATATACCCAGCCTTCGAGATTATTGATATGATACCTTCTCGAAATCTTGATATGAGTGATAGCTCACTTACGATTTTATCGTGCAGGTCAAGAACGTCGAGTGATTTATTACATAGAGCCCTCGCGCATATCAATTACAAAACTTTTGATGTGGGCAGGCTCACCATATTTGAAGATCCTGCCATCGCGGTTTTAAACATGTTCCCTAAGACCACGAATGTGAACGCCAAGCCCTCAATATGGGAAAAATTTAGAGACTACTTTCATACACGAAGACGCGGCATATTACTCTCTATGAAAGTTAGTCCTTTAGATGAAACGCAACAAAAATTTGCGGTTCGTTATGTCATGGAAGACAGTCGCCGACAAACGACGTCATGCGCAATTGAAGCACCTGAAACTTTCATCGAAGATATGTTCTCTGCCATACCGGATATATCATTGTATAAATCAGCTCGTTAAGCTGCTATTGACTCTTCGACAGAACCAGACATTTGATTTTATGAAAAGCCAAGCTTTATATTGTAAAGCCGTA
>CAZFWZ010000103.1:0-7666 GCA_964522765.1 uncultured Caulobacterales bacterium
GTTTTAAATAGGGCGAATTTGAGTGTGTTTCACTTATGCGTTGTCGGATGATTTTATTGCTGGAGTTGTATGTAAGTGCAGCCTCTAATTTTTGAGCGGAATTAACTGCTCTGTCGCCAAGAGATGCAGTATCTGTAGATTGAGCAAAGGAAGTGTTACTCAAGACAAGGCAGAGAGCCGCTAACACTAAGGATAAAATAAATTTGTAATTCAATCGTGGCAAAATCATATCCGTTTTCAAAGAGGATAAGCCTGCATGGTTAAAAATGTGTGTCCATAAAATTTGTGCAAATTGAATAATCTTATTTCATAAAAAAGCTCGCCTTGCGGCGAGCTCATGTAATCTCTGTAATATTAAGCAAGCTAACCTACGATAATTGGTGTCTTAGTCACAACATGACTCCTTAAAATTAATTCGCGCCTTAGCTGAACGTATGCTGAACGTTTTTAATGAGTCAAGCTTTGTTAACCATAAAAATTAACCATAATCGCTCGTGAGGTGAATTTTACCATTTTTAGTATCTATTTTGGCGAATTTACCGTCCTCAAGTTCGCCTGAAAGGACGAGTTTTGCCAAAGCGTCTTGAACTTTCTTCTGAATCACGCGTTTTAGCGGACGTGCACCATAAGATGGGTCATAACCCTCTTTACCGAGGAGCTGCCTCGCTTCAGGTGTTAGGGTTAGGGTAATTTGGCGGTCTTTGAGCCAGCCTTGCAGCCGCGCGAGCTGAATATCGACAATTGTGCCCATATGCTCGGGCTTGAGCCGTTCAAAAAGAAGGATTTCATCAAGTCGGTTTAAGAACTCAGGGCGGAAATGCGCGCTCACCTCGGCCATGACGCCAGCGCGAGCGGCGTTTACAGTCTCGCCGTCACCGAGGTTAAGTAAATGTTGCGCGCCCATGTTTGACGTCATGATAATCAGCGTGTTTCTAAAATCGACTGTGCGGCCTTGTCCGTCCGTCAGCCGCCCATCATCTAGCACTTGCAGCAGCACGTTAAAGACATCGGGGTGCGCTTTCTCAACTTCGTCAAATAACACGACTTGATAGGGGCGGCGGCGAATGGCCTCTGTCAGCGCGCCTCCTTCGTCATAACCGACATAGCCCGGCGGCGCGCCAATAAGGCGGGCGACCGAGTGCTTTTCCATATACTCGCTCATATCCATGCGCGTGATGGCCTGGTCATCATCAAACATAAACGCGGCCAGTGCTTTGGTTAGCTCAGTTTTGCCCACGCCTGTTGGACCGAGAAAGAGAAAAGAGCCGATTGGCCGCGCAGGATCTTTTAGCCCCGCGCGCGCACGGCGCACAGCGTCTGAAACGGCCGCAACAGCTTTGTCTTGCCCCACAACGCGGGCCGCTAAGACGTCTTCCATTTTCAGCAGCTTATCGCGTTCACCCTCTAGCATTTTTTCAACAGGTACGCCTGTCCAGCGCGAGACGATGCTCGCAATAGATTCCGCCGTCACGGTTTCAAGAGCCTGCGTGTCGCCCTCATGCGAAGCCGCCTCAAGTGTCGCCATTTTGGTTTCAAGCTTGGGAATATCTTCATGTTGAAGGCGGCCTGCAGTTTCGTAATCACCGCGGCGCACCGCGTCTTGCAGGGTGAAGCGCGCGTGTTCTAGCTGTTCTTTAACATTGGTCGCGCCCGCGAGTTTGGATTTCTCCGCTTCCCACGCGGCGGTTAGCTCTGATGACTGCCCTTCTAGCTGATCAATTTCAGTAAGGCGGCGGGTCAGGCGCTCTTTGGAGGCCTTATCTTTTTCTTTCTTTAGCGCTTCAACTTCGATTTTGATCTGCACAAGGCGGCGGTCAATTTCGTCCAGCGCCTCAGGCTTACTATCGACCTGCATGCGAAGGCGGCTTGCAGCCTCGTCCATAAGGTCAATGGCTTTGTCTGGCAAAAAGCGGTCAGTGATATAGCGGCTAGAAAGCTGAGCGGCTGCGACAATGGCAGCATCAGAAATCCGAATGCCGTGATGGACTTCATATTTGTCCTTCAGCCCGCGCAATATTGAGACGGTGTCTTCGATCGTCGGTTCATTTACAAAAACCGTTAGAAAGCGCCGCGCGAGGGCGGCGTCCTTTTCTAAATGCTTGCGATATTCATCCAGCGTGGTGGCCCCGATGCAGTGAAGCTCTCCGCGCGCAAGTGCAGGCTTAAGCAGGTTCGCAGCGTCCATGGCGCCGTCTCCTTTCCCAGCGCCGACCAGCATATGTATTTCGTCGATAAACAGAATAATGTCGCCGCTGGCCGTTTCCACTTCCTTGAGCACAGCCTTTAGCCGTTCTTCAAATTCACCGCGATATTTCGCGCCCGCAATCAAGGCGCCCATGTCAAGCGCGAGCAAACGTTTTCCGCGAATAGACTCAGGCACGTCGCCGCTGACAATCCGGTTGGCGAGGCCTTCTGCAATCGCCGTTTTCCCCACGCCAGGTTCACCTATGAGTAGTGGGTTATTTTTAGACCGCCGCGAGAGTACCTGCATGGTCCGGCGAATTTCTTCGTCGCGCCCTATGACGGGATCAAGCTTACCTTTACGCGCCGCGTCGGTCAGGTCTCGGGCATATTTAGACAGGGCGTCATATTGATCCTCTGCCGCATCAGACGTCACAGGACTGTCCTTGCGCACAGATTTAATCGCTTCAATCAGGCGCTCGTTTTCAACGCCCGCAGAGGACAAGGCGGTCTTAAGGTCTTTATCCGCGCCGATCACAGCCGCAAGGGTGAGCCGTTCCAATGTGACGAAGGCGTCTCCTGCCGTTTTCGCGGATTTTTCAGCATTGGCAAATATTTTTGCCGCCGCCGAAGAGAGCGATAAGCTTGACCCACCTTGGACTTGGGGTAGCTTTGTTAGGACCAATTCGGTTTCGCGTTGAAGCGCGCTGATGTTGGCCCCCGCCATTTGCAAAAGGCTGGCGGGCAGGTCTCCATTTTCTGAGAGTAGAGCCGACATGATATGGGCCGCCGCAATCTGTTGGTGATCGCGGGTAAGAGCCTCTGTTTGAGCGGCTTGAATGACGGTGCGCGCACGCTGGGTATAGGCTTGTATATCCACCATTATCTCCTGACCTGGATATCTTATCTTAAGTCTCAGGTAGGAATGTATTCAGCCTAATCAAGGCAGATTGAGATAACAGTGCTGCATAAAAACCCGCCAAAAGACGGGCGAATATATACGTTGCCGCGCGGCGTTATTCCGCCGCGTCAACGGCTTCTTCAGATTTATCCTTACGCTTTGGCGCAGCGCGGCGGCGCTTGGGGGCCTGCGCTAAGCCCGCATCAGTCTCAGGCTCAACGACTTCGAGGCCCGCTGGCGTCTCTTCAGATTTCGGGTTGCTGCGTGCGCGCGGTTTTGGTGTTGACGCGTCATGTTCCGCAGCGGAGTCATCACCAGACTCTTGAGCTGCTGACTGACTACTTTCGTGATTTTTTGGGCGGCGTTCATTACGGCGCGGACGGCGATTTTGAGTGTCATCCGTATCTTGCGGCTCACCATGTTTAGCGCGGCGCGCGGCTTGCTGGGCTTCGCGCTCTTCTTCGCGGGCCTTTTTCTCGGCTTCTTGAACATTGACGAGGCGCAAATAGTGTTCCGCATGCTGCAGATAGTTCTCGGCCTTGACGCGCGAGCCATTTGAGGTGGCGTCACGGGCAAGCTGCACGTATTTCTCATAAATTGTGTTGGCATTACCGCGCACTTTTACATCCGGACCGTTGCTGTCCATTGACCGGTTCGGATTGTTATTATTACGGTTATTATTATTGCGATTACGACCGCGTTGACGCTTCATAGCGATAGTCCTTAAGAATCCAATTTTTCGCAAAGTCCCTTGCCGAGCTTTCGGCGTCATTTGCAATGTTCGGGCATTAGTGGCCGGGTCATTTACCTGCAGCTCACACAGTGTTCGTAGCAAAGCGAGATTTTATGTCAAGCGCTTATGTCGTGCATTCTGCTTTCGATTATAGCCGCGCCGTCACAATACGCGGCTGCTGAAATATATCGTGATAGAGTAGAGTGTCCCTATACCCGTTTCGCTTGAGTATATCCAAAACAGCCTCGCCCTGATCATAGCCAATTTCAAATACCAATGCGCCATTGGATTTCAGGTACTCTTTCGCTGCAGCCGCGATGAGGCGGTAAGCACTAAGCCCATCGGCCCCGCCGCGCAGGGCAAGGCTTGGGTCAAATTCTGCGACATCACGCGGCAACTCTGACATTGCGACATCGTCGATATAAGGCGGATTAGAAATAATCAGATCAAAGTGTCCGGCTACGGTCTCAAACCAATCACTTTGCGATAGGGTCAAGCGGTTCGTTAAATCGTGAGCTTTCGCATTTTCGCTGGCGACCTCTAAGGCCGCCTTCGAGATATCAACCGCTAGAGCGGTGGCTTCGGGTCTTTCAGATAATAGCGTAATCGCAATAGCGCCTGACCCCGTGCCAAGGTCAAGAATATGGGGCGCGTTAATCGCCGTTATAAGCTCAAGGGCTTTGGCCGTGACCTCTTCGGTTTCTTGGCGAGGGGACAGCACATCAACGCTGACTTTAAACCGCCGACCGTAAAATTCTCGCCATCCTAAAATGTTATCAATAGGTTCCCCCGATAGCCGACGGGCTGAAAACTGTTGTACGCGTTCAACTGTCTCGGGCGACATAAATTCAGTCGCTTGTGTAATGAGCTCTGCGCGCGTCAAACCGCTCGCGGCCATAACCAAATCGCGTGCTTCGGCCTCGCAGTCACCAAACCCTGCTTGCTGAAATTGCTTGGCGAGGAACCGCTGCGCGCTATTCACGGTCTGCCCAGAATAAGGGCCGGACCGCGGGGGTTGGGCGAGGGGAATGGAAGAGCGAGACATAGGGGTCTTTAGACATAAAAAAGGCCCGAGAGAAGCCCGAGCCTTTCAAATTAAAATAAAGGCGACGTTAAGACGCTGAGACCGCGGCTTTCAGAGCTGACTTAATTTCAAGATTTCCATAATCTTTTGTTACCGTTCCAATAACCCTCTGGTCATTCACATCGACAAGCAGGAGCACGCCTGTGGTCACATTGCCATTATGATAGCTTCTAACGGCTTCTCCCACGCCAAGAGCATCCGCCTGCGCATAAAGGTTCGCAGGGCTTTTATCTGTGTAATCAATCGTTACAAATTCAAGGCCTGGCAGCGTGTTGTTTTCGCCTAGAGCGGCTCGAACATCTTTGATTTTCGGATCGAGAATTTTGCAGCTGCCGCACCAATCGGCATAGACGAGGACGGCTTTTGTCCTCGTATCGTTAGCGCTGTAATCTGACGCCTTCGTAGCGCGGCTCGTATCTTTTGCTTTGCTTGCAGCCGCTGTGACTTTAGCTGTGTTCGCCTCTGGGGCGTTTGAACCGGAACACGCGATAAGTAGCAGGGCCGCCGCGGCAAGAGTCGTTTGATAAATAAGTTTCATGTAAATCTCTCTTAATATTTGCTATTCTTATCATATATGCTTCAGGAGCTGACACACAATGCTGTGATGATGCTATCGGCTGTTTGGCTTAAAAGCCTCAAATCTGCTTCACGCGATAGGCTATGATCACCGCCTTTGACACGTGTGAACTGAACATCTTCGCTCGTGACCGCGCTGATAATTTTTTGGGAATATTCCCAGGCCACAACGCTATCTTGTTCGCCTTGCAAGATGCGCACGGGGCCTTCAAAGCTGATGGGTGTGTCCAAAATTTGTCTCGCGCGCCCGTCTTCAATAAGCGCGCGCGAATACGCATAGGGTTCGCCGTAATCAGACGGTTCATAGACAACGCCGTCTGTCTCCAGCATGTCGCGTTTATGATTATCCCAAGCGGCATAGACCATTTTTTCGGTAAAGTCGGGTGCAGGGTTTATAAGAATAAGGGCTTTGACTTCGGGTCTTTTAGTCGCCGTTAATAAGCTCGTCCAACCGCCCATAGAGCTGCCAAATAAAATCACAGGCCCATGTGTTAGCGTATCAATTATGCGTTCAATATCTTCGGCCCAGCGCGAAATTGTGCCGTCGGTGAACTCGCCGCTGCTCACGCCGTGCCCGAAATAGTCAAAGCGAATATAATTGACGTCGCGCGCTTTGGCCCAGTCATGCAAGTGCACGGCTTTACCGCCCTCCATGTCGGATTTTAGTCCGCCGCACCAAATAAAGGTTGGCGCGTCGGTGCGGCCTATATGGCGTTTATAGGCAATACGCTGGCCGTCATCAGTGTCTAGAAATTCTGTCATAGATAGCTAGTAGGAAATTTTGGTTCAAAGCGCTATGGGGGGCTATGAGAATTTTACAAATCTTGCCAGAGCTTGGGGCCGGCGGCGTGGAACGGACAACCGTTGACGTCGCGCGCGCGCTTGTTGGGGCAGGGCATGTCCCGCATGTGGCAAGCGCAGGCGGCCCGCTCGTCGCCGAGATAGACGCTATGGGCGGCGTGCATCATCAATTGCCGCTGACATCTAAGAACCCGTTTGTCTGGCGCGGCAGTGCGGCAGCGATTGCGGAGATAATTCGCGCCCACAAAATTGACATCGTACATGCAAGGTCACGCGCGCCGGCGAGGCCCGCAGTGTGGGCGGCAAGGCGGGCGGGTGCCAAATTTTTGACAACCTATCACGGTATTTATAATGCGAGTAACACGCTTAAGCGCCGTTATAATTCCGTCATGGCGCGGGGTGATTTAATCATCGCCAATTCTGAATATACCAAGGCTCATATCATCAAAGAGCACGGGATCTCTGCGGAGACAATAATTGCTATTCCGCGCGGCGTTGATTTGTCTCGTTTTAAGCTTGATATCCCTAGTGGGCGTATCGCGGCTATGCGCGCCCATTGGGGCGTAACCCCGTCCGAGCGCGTGCTTTTCCTGCCTGGCCGCTTGACCCGGTGGAAAGGTCAAGATGTTGCGATAAAAGCTATGCCAACCATCAAAGACTTGACCCTTGTCATTCAAGGCGACGCTCAAGGTAGAGACGCCTATGTTGCGGAATTAAGGGCGCTCGCTGCACGCTCCGATGCGCGCATTATTATCGCGCCGCCCCATAGTGATATGCCGGCCGCTTATGCCGCCAGCTTTGGCGCGTTATCGGCGAGTACGGATCCCGAAGCCTTTGGGCGCGTCACAGCTGAAGCCTGCGCTATGGGCGTGCCTGTAATCGCTACGGCGCATGGCGGCTCAATTGAAATTCTAGACGGGGGCGCAGGGAAGCCGCCGTTAGGCTTGTTTGCAGTGCCGTCTGATGCCGCAAGCCTATCGGAGCAAATCAAAACACTGGCGGCGATGCGGCCTGACCAAGCGCGGCAGTTTGCACAGCCCGCGCAAGCTCGCGCGAGACACAAATTTACAAATTTAGCTATGTGCGCAGCTACTTTAGACGTTTACAGGCGTCTTAAATCCAAATAAGCGCCTTAACAGGCCGCGTAAGACTTGAAAAATTCGCTTATTTAGCCCATATTTTCTACTGCTTGAAACAACATAGGAGAATTCAGCATCGCTAGACGTCCAATGGCTGCCGCACCCGCGCAGAAACAAAAAGGCCCCCGTATCAATCGGGATATTACAAATCCCAAAGTCATGCTCATCCTAGAAGATGGGGAGAAAAAAGGCGTCGTGCCAATTGAGGAGGCTATTTCCGCGGCTCGCGCGGCGGGTTTGGATTTGGTCGA
>CAZFWZ010000104.1:0-7593 GCA_964522765.1 uncultured Caulobacterales bacterium
GACGTCAAAGCCGAGAGCGATATTTGCTGCACAAGCTCAAATGCTGTGGCAATTGTTGAGCACATCACGCGCGAATGGGGCGTGGATAAAGTTATCATGCTGCCAGATGAGTTTCTGGCTAAAAACGTGGCCAAGCAAACCAATGTCGAAGTGATTGCATGGCATGGCCGCTGCGAAGTCCATGCACGTTTCTCCGCCCAAGACATTAAAGACATGCGCGAAGCTCACCCCGGCGTAACCGTCTTAGCCCATCCAGAATGCCCGCCCGAAGTCGTGGCCGAATCTGATTTTACGGGCTCCACCAAAGCTATGTCTGATTACGTGTCTGATAACTCACCAACAAACGTCATTCTGCTGACAGAATGCTCCATGTCGGACAATGTTGCCATGGAAAACCCGGGCGTTGATTTCGTACGCCCCTGTAATCTCTGCCCGCATATGAAACGTATCACGCTTGAGAATATCTATGAGTGTCTACGCGATGAGACCAATGAAGTGCTCGTGCCTGAAGCTATGCGAAAGCGCGCCTATAAAGCCGTCGTGGATATGATCAATGTGAAATTTGACCCCGTTAAAGGGCACTTTGATCCGAATTTACCCGAAAAAGAAGTTACGGTTATCTAATGCCGACTGGAAAGGTAAATCTCGCAGAAAAGCTAGCGCTTTTTGAAAGCCATTGGGACCCAAAAGTCGTCGCAAGTTATAATAATAACGACGTTATGGTTGTAAAGTTTCAAGGCGAATACCCATTTCACAAACACGATAACTCAGACGACTTCTTTCTCGTCATAGAGGGCGAAGTGACTATGGATTATGAAAGTCATGACAGCGTGCGCTTTGGCCCTGGTGAAATGGTTATTGTGCCAAAAGGTATCGTCCATCGTCCCCGCGCAGAATTAGAAGCCAAAGTCCTTCTCATTGAACCCAAGGGCGAACCTAATTCAGGCGATAGCGAGCGCGCACCTGCGCCGAAAGATAAAATATAGCCTGCTTGTCGCGCCGCGATTAACTTGTCATAAGACCCCACTTGGAGAGTTATTTATGGCCTTAGGCGATTTAGAAACGAAAAGATTACCTGCGGGGGCTGTGCTTGTGATTGGCGCGGGGCTTGCGGGTCTTTATACGGCGCTAAAGCTGGCGCCGCGCCAAGTCTTTGTCCTCACCTCTCGCCGCTCCAAAGAAGGCTCGGCAAGCGCTTGGGCACAAGGCGGAATTGCGGCAGCGCTATCCAGTGAAGACAGCCCAGAGTCTCATGCGCATGATACGATTGCAGCGGGTGACGGCCTTGTAGACCCAGAAATCGCCCAGATACTCGCAAGCGAAGGGCCTGCCCGTGTACATAATCTTGAAGCGCTTGGGGTTCCATTTGACCGAAATGACAAAGGCGAGCTTTATCTATCGCTTGAGGCCGCTCACAGCCTGCCGCGTGTTGCACGCGTGAAAGGTGATACCGCCGGCGCAGAAATTATCAAAATCATGGTCGAGCGTGTACGCGCAGCTGAACATGTCACAGGCCTTATTGGTTGGCGCGCCGAAAGCTTACTCACCGATGATCACGGCGCTATCGCAGGCGCGCTCGCGCGCAATGATGACGGCACGCTTTTAGGTATAGAAGCCGATATCACCATCATGGCGACAGGCGGGGTTGGCGGCCTTTTTGCCGTCACGACAAATCCTCGCACAGCGCGCGGCGACGCTTTAGGCATGGCAGCCGTTGTTGGCGCGAAAATGCGAGATATGGAGTTTGTACAGTTTCATCCCACGGCAATTGATATTGGCCGCGACCCTGCGCCGCTCGCCACAGAGGCACTGCGCGGTCACGGCGCAGTACTCACAAATTCTGACGGCGTGCGCTTCATGCCGCGCTATCACCGCGAGGGCGAGCTCGCCCCGCGCGATGATGTAGCGCGCGCGATTTTCTCTGAAATTGAAACGGGCCGTGTGCCTTATCTGGATTGCCGTAAAGCCGTGGGCGTAGAATTTCCGCATGAATTCCCAACTGTATTTGAAAGCTGTATGAGCGCAGGCATAGACCCGCGCACAGCACTTATTCCCGTAGCGCCCGCCGTGCATTATCATATGGGCGGATTGGCCACAGATAGTTATGGCCAAACTAATCTTGAAGGGCTTTTTGCACTGGGCGAATGCAGCGCAACCGGGGTTCATGGGGCTAACCGTCTTGCAAGTAACTCCCTCCTAGAAGCCACAGTCTTTGGCGGACGAGCGGCAGAGTATATTATTGGTAATGAGTTCAGAGAAAAGCGCGCCGGCACAATTCGCGTGCAGCCTTGGCTCTCTATGGGGCCCAGTGTGAGTCAGAAACTCAGAAACGCTATGACAGCTTGTTGCGGCGTGCGTAGAAACGCGGCCAAACTTAATCAACTCCTCGCTTTAATAGATGAGCTTATTGAACAGGTCGGACGCGCTAACCCGCTGATTGCCTCTCGTATGATAGCCGCAGGGGCGCTCGCCCGCGAAGAATCGCGCGGCGGACATTTTAGAGATGATTTTCCGAAGATGAAAAAACAAGCTGTTAGCAGCTATATGACCTTTGACATGTTGGATTAAGATATGGATGTCTTACTCAGCTTTTATTATTGGTTTTTTGCCTATTGAGGCATAAAAACAGCCTCTAAAAAGTTCGGCCCGCTAGTATTTTAAATCGACCAATTAGGAACCCTCATGCCCGCTCTACCGCCCCTACCCCCGACTATTATTGAGCCTATTGTGCGCCGCGCTTTAGAAGAAGATTTCGGTAATAGCGGCGACATTACGGCTAACCTGCTTGTACCTGAAACAGCGCGCGGAAAGCTATACATGCGGGCACGTGAAACGGGCGTATTAGCAGGGCTGCAAGCGGCGCAAATGACTTACGCCCTAGTCGATCCGCGCGTGAAATTCACGGCAAAAAAGAAAGACGGCGCGAAGCTGTCCAAAGGCACTCTTATCGCCAGCGTCGAAGGACCTGTGCGCGCGCTGCTATCCGCTGAACGCGTCGCGCTTAACTTCCTTGGCCGTATGTCTGGCATAGCCACGCTAACGTCCGAATATGTAACCCTTATAAAAGGAACAAATGTCCGCATTGCCGCCACGCGCAAAACTACGCCGGGCCTTCGCGCGATAGAAAAACAAGCCGTGCTGGCAGGCGGCGGCTTTACACACCGCGAGAGCCTTGCCGCCGCGATTATGATCAAAGACAATCACATCGCTCTCGCAGGCGGCGTGGATAAGGCGCTCAAAGCGATTAAGAAGAATGCAGATCACATGGCGCGCGTCAGCGTCGAGGTCGACACGCTCACTCAGCTCAAAAAGGTCTTGAAATACAGCCCTGATGTCGTGCTGCTCGATAATATGGACGCGGCAAAGCTCGCCAAGGCCGTAGAGATTGTGAACGGCTCAAAGCACCGTCGCCCCGTACTTGAAGCCTCAGGCGGAGTGAACCTCTCAACAGTGCGGGGCCTTGCCGAAAGCGGCGTGAACGTTATTTCAATCGGCGCTCTTACCCATAGCGCGCCGAATTTCGATATAGGTATGGATGCCGCCTAAAGGCGGCTAGCGATGTTTCTGCCTAATAGCAGAACTTAAAACCCTAAGGACTAGGCGGAGCCACGCTTAGGCTAGCGCTTACAGCTGGGCGTTCGCGCCAGCGCGTGCGGTAAAACTTATGCGTCTCGATTTGTTTCGTTAGAACAAGACTATCTGACCAAATAGGCAGCACATCTAGTGTATGGTAATGAGTTGCACGGCCTGTAATAGGCGTAATGCCGCCTGTCATGGCTAGCGCCGCGACGTTGTTAGCTCGTAGCCATGTTTTACCCTTGGGCGCAAGCTTCATAGAACCGTCACAGGTGAAACTAAACTGACAACCTGTACGACGCTGCGCGCCTTGAAAAACAACACCGCAAATAGAATTGGGGTAGTGTTTACTATGCACACGATTCTGAATGACTTCGGCCACGGCCTTTTGGCCATCTTTACCTTCGGAGCGCGATTCGTAAAAAATTGCCTGCGACAAGCATTCATGCTCGCGGGCTTGAAATTCTGCATTATCAATTAATTTAGCCGTAATTGTTTTTACAGGCACAGGCTCAATGAGGAAACTATCGGCAAGTTTCGAAACGAGGCCATCAGCATGTGTCATAATCTGTGTGGACTCTATTGAATTATTTACCGGCTCGGCAGTTGTGATACGAGCAGAATTGGCTTTCGCTGCAACAGCAGGAAACGTAAAGGCGGCTATTGTAACGGCCGCAAGTGCGCATCCCCAGCCCGCAACATGGGTTGGTTTTTCAGCCAATAATCTCGTCACTTTATTCATTGCCCGCCCCATATAGACATCAAGTCTAGGCTTTCAACCTAATTTTGTATTTCGTTTACGATTGTGTCTTTACAGGCACAGTAGGTGCTAAAGACGCACCCAGACGCATTAAGTCCCAAATTTGTCGGGAAATAGACCTTAAACTGTTAATTTAAGGATAACTCGCCTGTTTTAGCTGTAATTTCTACCCTCTATATACTTTTCGTCGCCATCTTTGCACGTATCGCAGATTGAGCCGCTGAAAGCTTAGCAATCGGTACGCGGTAAGGCGAGCAGGACACATAATCCAGCCCTGCACGGTGGCAAAAACCAATTGAGGCTGGATCGCCGCCGTGTTCACCACAAATACCAAGTTTGAGGGAGGATTTTTTCGCCCGTCCGCGTTCCACAGCAATATTAATAAGATCACCTACGCCGTCTTGATCCAGCGTCACAAAGGGATCTTTTTCCATAATGCCCTGCGCGACATAATCAGGCAGGAAGCGGCCCGCATCGTCTCGTGACAGACCAAAAGTCGTTTGCGTTAGATCGTTCGTACCAAAGCTGAAAAACTCGGCATGATCGGCAATGTCGCCCGCACGTAAGGCTGCGCGCGGCAACTCTATCATTGTACCGATAATATATTGCGGCGCTACGCCTGTCGCGGCAATCTCATCGGCAACACGATTAATCGCGCCTTTGAGGATTTCCAGCTCTTTAGCAGAAGACACCAACGGGATCATAATCTCGGCAATGGGCATCACGCCTGTTTCGGTCTCGACCTCAATCTGGGCTTCGAAAATCGCGCGCGCCTGCATTTCATAAATCTCGGGATATGAAATCCCAAGTCTACATCCACGGTGGCCAAGCATTGGATTGCTTTCGGCGAGTTCCATAGCACGCCGCATCATATCTTTGGCCGGGATGCCAATGTTCTCTGCCACGACGCGAATATCATCTTCACTATGGGGAAGGAACTCATGGAGCGGCGGATCAAGCAAGCGTATCGTACATGGCAGGCTTTTGCTGCCGTCAGTCATTATACGGAAAATGGCTGCAAAATCGGCGCGCTGCACAGGCAAAATTTTCGCCAGCGCATGTTCACGGCCCGACTTGTTTTCAGCGAGAATCATTTCGCGGAAATACCCTAACCTGTCGGCTTCAAAGAACATATGTTCTGTGCGGCAAAGACCAATGCCTTCGGCGCCAAAATCTCGCGCAGTTTTCACATCAAGCGGCGTTTCAGCATTGGTACGAATACCGAGCGTGCGCGCTTCATCGGCCCAATCCATTATTTTGGCAAAATCGCCCGAAAGCTCTGGCTGCACCATATCCACAGCACCAAGGAAGACCTGCCCCGCCGCGCCGTCCACTGTGACAATCTCGCCTTCTTTAATCGTTCGGCCCGCCACAGAAAATTCTTGGGCATCATAGTCAATACGCAGATCACCTGCACCCGACACACAAGGGCGCCCCATGCCGCGCGCAACCACAGCCGCGTGGGAGGTCATGCCCCCGCGAGCCGTCACTATGGCTTCGGCGGCGTGCATGCCGTGAATATCTTCTGGCGACGTTTCAATACGCACGAGGATAACTTTATGGCCGGCTTTGGCGCGGGCTTCAGCGCGGTCACTATCAAAGACAACTTCGCCAATGGCCGCTCCTGGTGAGGCAGGCAATCCCATACAGATAATATCGCGGGGGGCATCAGCATCGAGCGTTGGATGCAAAAGCTGATCGAGTGACAGCGGCTCAATGCGCATCAAAGCTTCGTCTTTGGAAATCTGGCCAGCTTCTGCCATATCCACAGCAATTTTAAGGGCCGCACGCGCTGTACGTTTACCTGTACGGGTTTGCAGCATCCAGAGCTTACCTTGCTCGACGGTAAATTCGATATCTTGCATGTCGCGGTAATGCGCTTCTAGCGTTTCAAACGTGCCCGCGAGCTGCTTATAAACGTCTGGCAAAGCCTCTTCCATCGACGGGGCCGTTTCGCCCATATTTTCGCGCGCAATCTTAGTCAGCGTTTGCGGCGTGCGAATGCCCGCAACCACATCTTCGCCTTGGGCGTTAATCAAAAACTCACCGTAATAAGCATTTTCACCCGTACTTGGGTCGCGCGTAAAGGCGACGCCCGTGGCCGATGTCTGGCCCATATTACCAAAGACCATGGCCTGCACATTAACAGCTGTTCCCCAACTTGCAGGGATATCTTGGAGGCGGCGGTATACAATCGCGCGCTCATTCATCCAGCTGCCAAAGACAGCGTCAATTGCGCCTTGCAATTGCTCTCGCGGGTCTTGCGGGAAATCGCGGCCAAGCTGATCGCGCACGGCCGCTTTAAAAGCCTCGATGATTACTGCCCAATCATCAGCCGTCAAATCCGTATCAAGCATGACCCCTTGATTATCTTTGTGATGGTCAAGAATATCTTCGAATGTATGGTGGTGCACGCCTAATACCACGTCGCAATACATAGTGATAAAGCGGCGGTAGCTATCAAGCGCAAAGCGGCGGTCACCAGAGAGCTTAGCCAGACCTTCGGAGGTTTCGTCGTTCAGGCCAAGGTTCAGAACTGTGTCCATCATGCCTGGCATAGAGGCGCGCGCGCCTGAGCGCACTGAGACAAGCAACGGGTTCTTAGGGTCGCCAAATGTCTTGCCCGTTAGCTTTTCAATATGGGCAAGGCCCGTTTCGACTTGAGTATCCACACCGTCAGGATATTGCTCGCCATTATCGTAATAGCCCGTGCAGACATCGGTGGTCATGGTGAAACCGGGCGGGACAGGCAATCCAAGGCTCGCCATTTCAGCCAGGTTAGCCCCTTTGCCGCCGAGCAAGTTCTTCATGGTGGTATTGCCTTCGGCTGTACCGCCGCCGAAATTGTAAACCCATTTTGTCATAACTCTAACCTCTGATGTAACCTGCACTCTCGCACATCAGAAGCCGCGAGAGTTAACCGCTGATTTTTTCAAAATCCGCGATTTGACTGGCCGTATCACGGATTCTTTTAAGGAGTAATAAATTGTTCCTGCGAATATCAGCGTCCTCATCAACAACCATGACATTGTCAAAGAAATCATCAATTGGTCTATGCAATTTAGACAACGCTGTCATGGCCTTAGGATAGGCCTCAGACGCCAAAGCCGCCTCTATCTCGGCGCTTGCATTGGTCAGACCAGTTTGTAAGGCCACTGCCTCTGGCTGCGACAATGTGTCGATGCTCCCTTCTGGCAGTTCGCCCTTTTTCGCTTCGGCTTTGAGGATATTGGCTGCGCGCTTATAGCCCGCGAGAA
>CAZFWZ010000105.1:0-7591 GCA_964522765.1 uncultured Caulobacterales bacterium
TCAAGACGGTCTGACATCTCTTGCAGGCTAAGCATTATTCAGCCGCCGCCTTATAGGTTGCAATGGGCGTCATGATTTTCGCAACGCGGTTATCATATTTGACCACATCCACAACGACAGAGGTTTCCACAAGGCGCACGCCTTTAAGATCGAGAATTTTATTGCTCGCCACCTGATGCACAGCGGATAAGCCTTCAAAAAGTCCAATCGCCAAAATATCAAAACGTCCTAAAAGGATAATGACCGCGTTGATTTCAGACAGCTCTGCAACTTTGGCGGCCACCTCTTTAATCATGCTTTGCTCGGCATGAATGCCGATATAGGCAAGTTGCGGGGTGTCCAGATGAGACATATTCGTCACCGCCGTAAAGCGAATATAATTCTCATCTTCAAGCCTTTTGACGCGAGAGCGTATAGTACCCTCGGTGAAGCCAAGCTGCGTTGCTATCTTGCGGTTTGAGAGCCGCGCATCATCAGATAGAAGCTGAATAATCTGCTGATCGAGATCGTCTAATCTATAGTCACTCATTCTCAGCTCCTAAATTGGGGCCACGTCGAAATCATATTTTATGATATCAACGGCAAAGCTGGGATCGAGGCTGCGCACCCCTTTAATTTGCGAGAGCTTACTCAGCAGAAACTCAGACATTTTATCCATGCTGGAAAGAGTCACAAGAATTTCAATATCATGTTTTCCTGTCACAAGTTGGACGGACGCGACTTCATCAAGTTTTGCAATATCAGTCGCCACGTCATTAGCTCTTCGACCTTTAACATCAACGCCAATAGGCAAAAGCACATTGTAATCAAAAGCCGAAAAGTCAGAGACCGCAACAACTTTCATCGCCTTGGATTGTTCCATACGGCGAATGCGCGTTGCGACCATAGAGGTCGTTACGCCAAGCGCATCAGCTATCTTCTGATTGCTTGTTCGCCCATCCTGTTTGAGGATAGCGATAATAGAATTATCCAACTCGCTGAACTGGAAACTGCTTTCGGGCATGATTGTCCTTTATATTTACGGGCGTGCCCTAATATGACTCACCGCTTATCGCAACCTCATAGCACAATTATTGCACCCAAATGGCAGAGCTCCATGCCCGGTCTTGCAAAGTCGCATGCATATCGGGGTTGGGCGGCGTGCCATTACGCACAGCATCCCATGTGCTCCAGCGGCATTTCGGATTTTCTAGCACACGCAGATAATAAGCGGTCTTCTGTCCCGCAATATAGTCGGGGTCCGACCAAAGCGCTTTTAGCTCCCCACTGCCTGTCTCGTCATTGGTTTTACATGTCGTCAGATCCACCTTCGCGCCATTGTCCGGACAACGGCGGGTCGTGGCATCAGCAGTAGCGCCGCCTGCGCATGCAACGTCATAAATGCGTTCCATATTCTCGCCAGCTTCTGACCAGACTTTAACAACCTGAATGCGTTGCAAAGGATAGCCTTCGGGATCTTTAATCGCCCAAGCTATAAAGTCAGGCGAGCTTTCGCCACCCTTAATATTTGCGCCCATCGGACCGCCATTGGCATAGGCTTGTTCAAGCATATCAGCCGATGATAAAATATCAGCCGCATAATCTCCTGCAAAGAAACGTGTTTTCAGGCGCGGTCCAGATGTGGCGAAAGTTTCTTTATTCGCCATAGCGTCAAATATATCTCCGCGCGTATTAGACTGCGCCCAAACACCCGCCAAGCCAGACGCGCCATATTGCGCTGTCGCGATAATATCTAAATCACCTTCTTCGGCCTTTGAATCTTCCCATGTCTTAGCCCCCTTTGGCGGGATAGATCGCCGATTACCCATTTCCATATCATGTGAGAATTTTCCAAAGAAATTTTCTTCTGAGAGTGAAGACGAACTAACATGCGCATCCGTGGATCCGATAAATCCGAAGGCATAGGGATTTGCTCCCAGCTCTGCTTCGAGCCCAATACCGCGCGCCAGTGATTGCCGCACGAAACTGCCCGGAACCTTTTTACTTTCCGTCGCCATACCCACCAAAACTTCATAAAGTTCATGATCGGCAAATTCATCTTGCGTAGACAATAGCGGATGGGTTTCGGACGTCCCTTTTACCTGGGTCATCTCAACAATGGGCTCATTCTTTAACCGGTTTTCTGCATAGGCTTTAGTTAGGGGCGAACCATCGGTTGTTGCCAAGGCAAACATCTGACCGTTTGAGGCATTGGAATTATGCGGAATGGCGAGAACATCAATCCCGTTAGCGCGTTGCCCATTCATCCATTCCCACAAGTCTTCTGGATTTGTTGAATCTAGCGTAGTAAAAAGACGTGTCGGAGCCTTGTCCCGAAAGACAACATTACGGTGCAAATTAGTGGCACCGAAATTATCATCAATATCGCCAATAATATTCATATTGGTAAATTCATAAGCGGCGAAAGTTGTGAATGTGCCAGGCTGATTATGTTTCTCCGCCGCGGCCACATTTTCTGCCCAAGCACTGTCAATGAATTCGCGGTCATAAATGTCTTCTAGTGGCTCACCCGTTACAATCGTCGTACCGACTTTCATAAAGGCTTGCATGCGTGCATCTCGTCCCCCGCCAAATATCCCGAAAATTGACTTAGCTGTATCTGATTTTGATATAGGATTGTTCTTATCCCGCATGGCCGCAACAACGCCCATATATTCGCCGTGATCGGTGACGCCGTAAAAGTCGAGCGGCGGGCCAGAAATCGATATGTCTGTTCCCGCGCCATTATCAATTGTTGCGCCTTTGGCGAAGCGGTAAGCATCATCCGCATTGGTCCGCGTACCCGTAATAAAAGCGTCAAAAGAGTTTTTAGTGTGAACGTGAAGATCACCAAAATAGGCGTTCTTTGTCTCCGTGCGCTCAATGCTTGCAGGATTAACTTTGACAATCTTTTCTTCCACCTCTTTCACAGCTGGTTTTTCACCGCAGCCCACTAACAGAGCCGCGCTTATGGCCGCGCTACATAAACATATTTTTTTCAACATAGTCTTCCTCTTTATCTCTTTCTTTATTATCGCCCAGTCCAATTGGGTTGTCTTTTTTCCGCGAAAGCATTGATGCCTTCCATAGCATCTTCGCTATTTCGCCATTTCGTAAATTCCGGATAATTTTCCTGTGCTTTCATCGCTGCCCCTAAGCTATCTTCAGCAAGGCTACGCTGTACGGTCATTTTAGAGGCTTCAATCGCAATCGGCGCGCCTTTTAGAATATCATTACAATAATCCGTTACTGTTTCGTCGAGCTTATCGGCAGACACCACTTCATTCACAAAGCCCATCCGGTAGCCTTCTTCTGCGCGGATACGGCGCGAGGTCAGGATAAGCCCCATAGCTTGCTTCATGCCTATTTGACGCGGCAGTCGGTGCAATCCACCGCCAAGCGCAACAGCCCCAACCAGAGGCTCCGGCAATGAAAAACTTGATCTCTCTGTTGCAATAATAAGATCACATGCCAACGCGAGTTCAAAGCCTCCGCCCAGTGCATATCCGTCCACGGCCGCGATAACTGGTTTGGCTAAATCAAAACGTTCAATTAGTCCCGCATAACCTCCGCGCGGGTAATGTTTGCCAATCCCGTCTTTCAGATCACTGCCCGCGCAGAAAGCTTTCTCGCCCGCGCCTGAAACAACAGCAATACGCTGGTTCTCATCCGCGGCGAAATCATCGAAGACTTCCGCCAAGCGGCTATGCATCGCCGTTGTGATGGAGTTCATCTGCGCCGGACGATTGAGCAGGATACGGGTTATAGGTCCATCAATTATGACATCTATATCTGCCAATTACCCCGCCTTTTTATCAATCTTTAGCTTGGTGATTTTTTTCGTATCATCACCCCATTCAGCGTAAAATTGCGCGAAGAATTTACGGAATGGCAGGATGGGGCCATCGCCATCGCAAATGCTTGGCTTAGGCATATATTTCTGGCGATCCCAGACGACCTTATCTTGATCAAGCTGCTTACAAATTTCGCGGCGCATGGCTTTGGCAAGGTTCGCCATAGGCCCTTCAGCTTCGGATTTAGGTTGAGTGAACGCAAACCTGATATGCGTGCGCTCTTGGTCAATTGGCGTAATGCCCGCCACCATTAGCGTTTCCGAAATACCGCTAAATTTCGTCCAGCTTTGCCCCGCTCCGACGGTTCCATAAGCAATAGTCCCATCAACCACACCTTTGGGCGTTGGCATCTTCGCTTCAACACTAGCCGAGCGCTTATGGCCGTCAAATTCAAAATCATAATCAGGGAAACTATCTGTGCCGTGAATATATTTGAAATGCGCCGCATCCACGCCATTCTCAGCCATGTTCTGAACGGGGCCATGCACAATCCATTCATATTTTTGATACTCCGTCCATTCAGGATCATGGACTTGGTCAAAGCTTTCAGGCTCCCATTTCGGGGCTTCGTTGAACGGATGATACCAGACAAGAATTTGTTTATTACTCTCGACAACTTTCCACTGCGCCTCGCAAGGCCGCGCGGCTGATGGCGGAACTTTCTTGGCATAAGGTACAGCGATCACCGCCCCTTCCCCATTATATTCCCAGGCATGAAAAGGGCATTCCAGCGAGTTTCCTTTTACGCGCCCGCCATAACCCATATGCGCGCCGAGATGTTTGCAATAAGCATCCACCATGCGGGCTTGCCCGTCTTCACCCCGCCAGAGAACGAGGTCTTTGCCGAAGTAATAAAGCGGTTTCACTTCACCCGCGGCAAGCTCGTCGGAATAGGCTACCATGAACCAGCCAAAAGGCAGAGGCAATGTGTCAAGGTTACGTTCTTTAACGGTCGCACGGTTCTCAACAGCGTTCATCCGCCACGCCGTCAGCTCATCGCCCTTAAGGCCCTTAAGTTGTTCCCAAACAGCAACATGGGCTGTGGTGTTGGAGGTCATGATGTCTCTCCTAAGTTAAAAACTTTCATCGCATTTTCACGTAAGAATTTCGGCCAGACTTCATCCTTAAACGGGACGTTTTCCATATCTTTGAAAATTCGGTCAAGGCTCAGCCCCATAGGGAAATAGCCTGCATAAATAATCTTATCAGCGCCGCGTGTATTGGCGTAATCAATAATAGCTTTGGGGTAATGCTTAGGCGCAAAGGCCGAGGTTGAATAATAAAGATTGGGATATTTAATCATTAGCTTTACTGCCAAATCTTCCCAAGGCTCTGCGCCGTGACGCATTACGACTTTCAGCTCGGGGAAAAACCAGCAAACTTCATCCAAATGCTCGACCTTTTGCGTCTCCATTGGAATACGGGGCCCCGGCACGCCGACATTTAAAACAATAGGAATATCAAGTTCCACACAGGCCGCATAAAGCGGATACATGCGAGCATCATTAATCGCGACCTGCGGACAAGTACCCGCGGGGAACACGGAAGCTGATTTCACGCCATAATCTGCGTGAAGGCGCTTAAGCCGCCTCACCTCATTCATCCCTTCATTGGGGTTACACGGCACATCGAAGAAAAAACGGTCAGAATACTCTCTCGCCGCTTGGCGCGAGGTATCATCTTCATTAAAGCCGACCATCGCCCGTTCGATATTATGCTTATCTAATTGCTCAACCGTCCAGCCAAGAAAGTCAGAAACATCAGCGGACGCCTCAGGAATATCTTTGAACATATACTGCGCGGGCATTTTGAACATATCGCGGCTTTGCTGATCATTCAGCAATGGACGAAAACTTGCATACCATTCCGAACGGTCAGCATGGGTCGGAATACCCAGCATGGTATCGATGATTTTGATATTTTTGGGATAGCCCATTATGCGGCCTGCTCTTTTTCTTTGCGGGCGAGATAGTCTGCGCGCATTTTAAATTTCTGAATCTTACCCAAGGCATTCAGCTCAAAGGAATCTGTTTGAACGGTAATATCTGTTGGAACTTTGTAGTCCGCAAGATTGTCTTTGGCAAAGGCTAGAATATCTTCGGCGCTCGTCCCCTCTTTCACGCGCACGCAAGCGACAAGTCGTTCGCCAAGACGGTCATCAGACACGCCAAAAGTCCCAATGGCGAGAATGTCGGGATGACGTCCTAATATTTGTTCGACTTCGGCGCAGTAAATATTCTCCCCGCCTGAAATCACCATATCCGTTTTACGGTCCACAATATAAATATAGCCGTTTTCATCGAGCCGCCCGATATCGCCCGTCTTAAACCAATCACCAGACATAGACGCAGCCGTTTCTTCGGGACGGCCATAATAACCCTCCATGAGCGTTGCGCCCTTGGCCCATATCTCTCCGACGTGTCCGATAGGAAGTGCCTGCCCGTCATCACCTGTGATTTGAACTTCTACCATGGGAAGGACTTGTCCTGAGGCTGAAGGATTAGCCAGAAACGCTTCGCCATTGGCCTGCGAAATCGCGCCGCATGTTTCGGTCATGCCGTAACCGGCTCCGATAAAGGCACGCGGGAAAGCTTCGCGAATTTCAGCTAGAAGATTGAGCGGCAGGGCCTGACCGCCGCAAGACACAGACATTAGAGATGATAAATCATGCTCTCCAAATTTGGGAGAGCGCAATAAATCCCAATGCATGGTCGGCACGCCGCCAAAGCTTGTTATCTTTTCAGCTTCGATAAGGGCCAAAGCTTGATCAGCGTCCCAGCGGTCCATGAGAACCAGCTTCCCGCCTGTCGTCAGAGCTGTCATAAAGACCGCGCTACAACCACTCGTATGAAATAGCGGAAAGATAAGCAGTGAACAGCTTTGCGGCATTTGTGAGCGCAAAGTTTCAAGATCAATATTATAACTGTGCGCCATTTTCTGAAACACAGCCGCCATGGCCATTTGCGTGTTCATCATACCTGTAATCAAAGCGCGGTGCTGAATAGCGGCCGCCTTGGCTACCCCCGTTGTACCAGAAGTAAAGAACATGGACGCAAGCTCATCACTCTTAGCATAAATAGGCGTGAAATCCGTTATCGAATCTGGAAACTCAGTGCCTGAGAGCGTTTTGCCATCATAGCCCGCATCTTTGAGACGGCTAAGGCGCTTCTTATCGCCAATAACGAGACCGCAGTCCGCATCTGTAATCGCGCGAGACATCGTTTCGCCTGTGCCGCGGCTATTTATCAGCACGGCAACACCACCTGCATTTATAATTGCGATAAAGGCAATCATCCATTCGGGGCTGTTTTGCATGCAAATGGCGACGGATTGCCCGCGCTGCAAACCAAAGTCATTCACGAGCCAAACGCTCAATCCATCGGCGGCCCCAAACACATCATCAAAGGTCAGGCGCCGCTCACCCGAGACGATAAATTCAGCTTTTCCAAATTGACGGGCGCGGTCAAAAACGGCACTCATATTTCCAGGCGCATGCTTGAAAACACGCACAGCCCCTTGGGGCACGACTTCAAAAGGAGCGCCGGGAGCCATGAGGCCATCTAATATAGGGTCAGAGCTTGACAATAGGAGTCCCTGTTCGTTATTTTTTAGACCATATATTACGCATTATTGATTTTCAACACGCTTAACGTAGCCTTTTGCGTATTTTTTTGGTTTATTTTCTACGCATCCTGATTTAAATTGAAGAAAATAATTAGGGGAAGAGTATGGGCAGCTTATCAGGCAAAACGGCCATT
>CAZFWZ010000106.1:0-7518 GCA_964522765.1 uncultured Caulobacterales bacterium
TCTTTAAAGACATGGCCTTGGTGACCGCCGCAGCGCGAGCAGTGATATTCTGTGCGTGCCACAAACAGTTTGCGATCAACCTTTGTTTCAACGGCGCCGTCAATGGGCTGAAAGAAACTTGGCCAGCCCGTGCCGCTTTCGTATTTTGTTTCTGATGTAAACAAAGGCAAAGCGCAGCCCGCACAAACAAATGTGCCGCCGCGTTTTTCAGCGTTCAGCGGTGATGTGCCCGGGCGCTCTGTGCCTTCTTCGCGCAGCACGTAAAATTCCAAATCGGTGAGGCGGCCTTCCCACTCAGCGGAGGTGAGGTTAGCCCAATCTGTATCGCTCATAGCTTTATCCTTTGCAGAGGCGGTTTTAGCTTCGCCTGCATGTGTCTGTGTACCTGTGCACGCGGTCAAAGCAAGCGCAGCTGCGCTCAAACCTAAGTCGCGTCTCGATAATGTGCCATTTAATTTCAGCATATATGCCTCCTTAATTAGATTGTATATCTAAAATAGATCCATCCACACTACCAAACAAAATTGCCTCACGTTGTTGTGAGCGGCAGTAAGATGGCGATAGATATCGTGGAGATGATAAGCAAAGCCGCGGCCGTGGTGTTTGACTTAAATAATTTCAAATAATTTGGATTATCTGATTTTAATTTCTTTTTTTGCCAATCCAAATGGATGAAAAAAGGTGAAATTAATATCACTGCAACTGTGGCGATTGGGGGGTGTGTTTCAACTTGCATCACGTATGCAAACGTCATGAAACCAACGGTGAAACCCTGAATGATGTTGAGACGGCTGACCAGTTTATCCTCAAAAAGACGAGCTGTTGATTTTATTCCAATCATAGCGTCATCGTCTTTATCTTGGCAGGCATAAATCGTATCGTAAGACACCGTCCAAAAAATCAGCCCGAGATAGAGACCGAACAATGGGGCGCTGATTTCTCCTGTCTTGGCCGCATAAGCCACGAGTACGGCCCAGTTGAACGTCAGGCCAAGCCAAAGCTGCGGCCACCATGTGATGCGCTTCATGAAGGGATAAGCCGCCACCAAAGGAATAGAGCACAGGCTAATAATCTGCGCCAGCCTTGGCAGTATTAGTAGTACAATCAGCCCCACTGCGCATTGCGCCAGAAGCCAGACCCACGCCTGCTTTGTACTTACGGTTCCTGCGGGCAGGGGGCGCAGCGCCGTACGCTCGACCCGCGCGTCGAGGTCTTGATCGACAATATCATTATAAGTGCAGCCTGCTCCGCGCATAGCAATCGCGCCGATGAGAATAAGCACGGCCCATTTCAAATCGCTCTGCGCAAACCCATGGGACAGGCTCGCAAAGGCGAGCCCTATCCATCCCGGCAGGGTGAGCAGCCAATAGCCAATCGGGCGGTCAAGCCGCGAGAGCTGCAGAAAGGGCCGCATCCCTTCGGGCGCGCGGTAGACCCAATGGGTTTTCGCGGCGTCTTTGATGACATCTGTTTGCGGCGTCTGTGACATTTCACGTGATTACGCGCATTCTCTGCGCTATGTAAGCCCATGCGTGAAAATTACACACTCCCTCGGCTTTATCTTGATACCGAATTGACTAATGGCGACGGCATCGTTTTGGACAAGGCGAAGGCCCATTACCTTGGAACTGTGCTGCGTAAATCTATCGGCGATAGCCTGCGTGTTTTTAATGGCCGCGACGGAGAATGGCGCGCAGAGATCACGTCGATTGATAAAAAGCGGGCTGAGCTAACTGTAACTGAACAGCTCCGTGCGCACGATAAATGCCCCGATATCTGGTTGTGTTTCTCGCCCGTGCGAAAGCACCGCAACGCCTTTATCTTTGAAAAAGGCACAGAGCTTGGCGTCTCTCGCTTTCAGCCCGTCGTCACGGCGCGCACGCAATTTCCAAAAATGAAGCTTGATAAAGACACAGCTCAAATCATCGAGGCCGCCGAGCAAACCGAGCGGCTTGATATTCCGCAGGTGCAATTGGGCGTCACCCTGAGCGCGCTTCTGTCAGGCTGGGATAAAAAACGCCTGCTGATTTTCGCCGACGAGGCAGGTGATGCCCCCCGTGCGGTAGAGCTGCTTGCGGGCCTTAAAGCGGACACGCCCTGCGCCATTCTCATTGGCCCCGAAGGCGGCTTTACGCCCGAAGAACGCGAGCTTTTGCGCGGCAAAGCCTATGTGCGCCCCGTCTCCCTTGGTCCGCGCATATTGCGCGCCGACACGGCGGCGCTGTCTGTGCTGACGCTCTGGCAAGCGCATTTGGGGGATTGGTAACTCTCGCGCCTTGAGCAAAATTGAATGCGGCGCAGTCAGCCCTAACGCTTGCCAAAATCCCGCTTTCCCCTAATCTCAAACCCTAACAAATAGGGGAACTTCAATGGATAATTTTTTAACGCCTGTACTCGTGCTTATCATTTGGTCGCTTATCATTTGGTGCGTCATGTATGCGCGCCGCATACCCGCGATGAAAAAAGCGGGCATTGATCCAGACAGTGGCCGTAATCCAGATGGTGAGTGGAAATCGCTCATGCCAGATCATGCGCAATTCGCGGCGCATAATTACAATCACCTCATGGAGCAGCCGACGATTTTTTACGCGCTGATGTTTTATATTCAGATTTCCGGCTTTGCCACAGGGGATACAATGGCGCACCGCCTCGCTTGGGCCTATGTTGTTTTGCGCATTCTGCACAGCCTTGTCCAAATCACTGTCAACAAAGTCTTGATACGTTTCAGTCTGTTTTCGCTCGGCACAATTGTCCTGATTGTCATGGCGCTGCGCGCGCTCGCGGATGTGCTCTAAGCCACTAAGGGCTTATTATTAAGGGCATGCCAAACATCACAGAGCGCGGTGAAATCCGCGCTTTCATCTGGGTCTCTGTCTGAGTTTAAATCAGCAGGCGAATTGCGCGTGATTAAAATGCCAATAGGAAGTCCGCTGCCCGCATCGATCACAACGCCGCCGCTCATGCCTGTGACAACAGGCTCATCCGGCGTTTTAATATGGGCAATCCAGACGCCCGGAGCGCGCTCAAAATAGACAGTCCCTCGGCGTTCCTCAATATGGCGAGAACCGGCGGGATAGCCTTTAATTATCACATCTTGCCCTGCGCGCGGCGGGTCTGGCGCGATTTCAGGCAGCGTACAGCCAATGACGGCGGCGTCCAACCCGTCAGGCCAACTTGTGCATTCGCCCTTGGTAAAGGGCGGCATAAGATCTGCGGCCTCAGTGAGGACATGCCCCGCCGTAATCCAGCCGTCCCAATGGGAGAAAAAACTACCGTAAGTTTGAAAACTGGCCTCATTATAAAAATGCCGCCTTACCTCAAGCGCCGCCCCAAAGGGGGGCTGGGGCTTTAGTCTGGGTGCTGGAGTGAGCGGATGCGGCGGGGTTGGCGCAGGCTGCGGCGCGGGGCTTTGCGACGTCCACGGCGAAGACGTAGATGTGTTATTTTCTTTTTTTTCGCCGAAAATAGCTTTAAGAAAATTCCAGGCCATAATGCCCTCCAAACTTTTAACTGTGCTGCGCTGATTTCTTAAATTCGTAAAGTGGCTAGAGACAATTATGACAATTTTGAAATCTAATACAATACTATCTACTTTGCTTACGAGCGTTGGCGCGTCTCTTTTTATCATAGGCTGTGCTAGCGCCGCTGACGATTCACAAAAACTAGACGTTAAAGTTAAAGCGGCACAGTCTGCGCCAGCCATAAGCGAAGCCCCTTCAGTTGCCGCTTTAGATCATGCCGAAGATGACGGCGAACCGCGCCCTTTTGATGAGGCGAGCGATGCCTATTCGGATGTCGAGGCCACTTTAGTCGCCGCAAAAACAGCGGGTAAAAACGCGATTATCATAATGGGGGCAAATTGGTGTCACGATAGCCGCGCACTGGCGGCTCACTTTTTGACGCCGCGCTTTGAGACAATGTTGTCTGAAAATTTTGAATATGTTTATGTCGATACGGGCATTAAAAACCGCAATCTCGATATCGCCGCTGAATTTGGGATTGAAAAACTCGAAGGGACGCCGACCATCGTATTTGTCAACCCTCAGAGCGAGATGGTGCTAAATCTCGAGACAGCAAAAACATGGCGGAATGCGGCAGACCGCAACGTTGATGACATTTACGAAGAATTTCTGTCCTTTGCGCCCGCTAAAGCGCCATAGCTGTAGCCTCTTGCGTTAGGGCATTCCGTCTTTTGGCCGCTCTTTAACTACTCGCGCGGCCCGCGCTTTAACCGCGCGAAGCTGCCGCCCTGTCATAATCGCGTCAGCGCCAAATTTCTCGCGCGCTTTATCCGACGCGCGCTCTGCAAGACCTCGCCTGAGAGCGCTAGGATCAAGCAAATCGCCAGCGTCGCCTATGGGCGCCGTTAAATCCGTTATGCCAGCTCCGATGAGGCGAAAGGCACGGCCCGTGGCTTCGGCCTCTAGCAGCGGTTCCAGCGTTTTAAAAATTGTATCTGCGAGCTGCACAGGCTGGGCCATTGTGCGGCGCCGCGTGATGGACTTAAAATCTTTGGTCTTTAGCTTTAAGGTGACAACTCGCCCCGCCGTCTCATGCCCTTTGGCGCGGTCCGAGGTTCTTTGGCAAATCACCCAAAGCTGATCTTTAAGCGTCTCTATATCGGAAATATCTGTGTTGAATGTCGTCTCGGAGGACACAGATTTACGCATCCGCCCCGGGCTAACGCGGCGATTATCTTCCGCGCGCGAGAGGCGCGAGAGGTGAAGGCCAATATCGCCAAAGCGCTGCGCCATGGTTTTGTCACTGATTTTGCGCACATCAGCAATTGTGAAAATGCCTTGCGCATTAAGCTTTTTGGCAAATGAGGGACCAATTCCGTAAATAAAGCCGACGGGTTTATCTTTTAAAAAATCCTGTGCGTCCGCGCGGCCTAATACGGCAAAGCCGTGCGGTTTGTCCAAATCTGACGCCGTTTTCGCCAAAAACTTATTATAGCTTAGGCCCACTGATACCGTCACGCCGACCTCTTTTAAAATGCGTCTTTGCAGGAGGATAAGGCTTTGCGCGGGCGTTCGGCCGTGAAGGCGCTCTGTGCCCGTCAGATCAATAAAGGCTTCATCCACAGAGAGGGGTTCTACAGCGGGGGTGAGATCAGACATCATCGCTTTGATACGCCGTCCCTCATGGCCATATTTGCCTAGCGTGGGCTTAATCACGACGGCATGCGGGCAGGCCTTTAGCGCTTTGAACATCGGCATAGCGGAGTGCACGCCGTAAACACGCGCGTGATAACAGGCCGCCGAAACAACGCCGCGCGTGCCGCCGCCGACAATAACAGGTTTATCCGCAAGTTCTGGATTATCACGTTTCTCAACAGAGGCAAAAAAAGCGTCGCAATCGACATGCGCAATACAGAGCTGATCAAGCTCTGGATGAGCGGCGACGCGCCGGTCGCCGCAATGGGGGCATTGAGGCAGGTCATGCGTCTCGGCGCAATGCCTGCAGCGCCGTATCTGAGCCGCCTGCGGCATATTACAACGCGGCCTGAATTTGGCCGTTTTTTATGCGTAAGGCACTTTTATGAATCTGGGCTATCATTTACTAATCTTTATAGTGTTCGTGATATGTTCTGTAAACGGAATCCTAACGCCGCCTGCACGGAATATTAAGGATGACCTGCTATAAGATGACCATAAGCCGAGAGTCCACGCCTTTAAAAACGGACCCGACAAACGTGAATGAGTAACCCATGCTGCAAATCATGCCGAAAAAAATTCTTATCGTTGAAGACAATGAGCTCAATATGAAGCTCTTTTCGGACCTGCTTGCTGCGCATGGATATGAGACTCAGCAAACGCGTGAAGGCCTCAAAGCCATTGGTATGGCGCGTGACTTCATGCCTGACCTGATCCTCATGGATATTCAGCTACCTGAAGTGTCAGGTCTTGAAGTCACGAAATGGATTAAAGACGATAAAACGCTTGCAGATATTCCAATTGTAGCGGTCACCGCCTTTGCCATGAAGGGCGATGAGAAACGTATTCGCGACGGCGGGTGCGAAGCCTATATCGCCAAGCCGATTTCTATCACGAGCTTTTTGGCGACTGTCCGTAAATTCGTCGAACCTGCTTAGAGAGCGCGCGCCCCAAGGAGGTTCAATATGAGTGCCCGTATTCTAATTGTTGATGATCTCGCGCCCAACCTTCACTTGCTTAAAGTCAAATTAGCAGCTGAGTATTACGACGTGCTCACGGCGCGTAGCGGGATAGAAGCGCTTGACGTGGCCGCCAAAGAACCTCTCGATCTTATTTTAATGGACGCGATGATGCCGGGCATGAACGGCTTTGACGCCTGCCGCCGCTTAAAAGCTAATCCAGAAACGTGGCATATACCCGTCATTATGGTGACGGCGCTGGAAGAAACGAAAGACCGTATTCGCGGGCTTGAAGCAGGCGCGGACGACTTTATTACTAAACCGATTGAAGATTTTAACTTGATGACCCGCGTGAAATCTCTTTTGCGCCTGAAAATGGTGACGGATCAACTGTTAAGCCATACAGGCCATAGTGTTGGAAATTCGCGCCCTGTTATCGAGAAGATTGATAAAAAGGCTGGCCGTATCATGATTGTTGAAGATCATAAGCGCCGCTCCGAAAAGCTCGCGGAACCTCTTAAGCAACATGATGTCTCCATTATCACAGACCCTGTAGAAGCGATAAGAGCGGCTAAAGGCAATGTTGATTTGATAATCGTTAGCCTTGTGTCTGATAACTTTGACGGCCTTCGTGTCTGTGCGTCGCTGCGGTTTAATGTTGAAAGCCGTGAAATCCCTATTCTGGTTATTGATGACCCTGAAAACCAAGACCGTCTCGTGCGCGCCTATGATATTGGCGTGAACGATTCTGTCTTGAGGCCTGTCGAAACTCAAGAATTGGGGGCCCGCGTCGGGACGCAGCTTCGCCGCAAATTCTACGCAGATAGTCTGCGAGAGAACTTTAATGAAAACCTAGAGATGGTGGTCGCCGACTCGCTTACGGGGCTAGGAAATCGCCGCTATTTTGACCGCGGTATTGAACCGTTTATGGATATACTCAACAGCTCATCAAAAACGCCGTTCTCAATTATCCTTTTTGATATTGATCACTTTAAACGCGTGAATGATATTCTGGGCCACGATATGGGTGATCATATTCTCAAAGAAGTCGCCGCGCGTCTTGCCACTAATATGCGGGCGATAGACATCGTTGCGCGTTACGGCGGAGAAGAATTCATGATTGCTATGCCAGAGACTAAAGAAGAAGAGGGGTATGTCGCGGCGGACCGTATTCGCGCACTCATTGCAGGCACGCCAATTTATGTGGACGGCGAGGCCCTTACAATCACTCTAAGCGCGGGCGTGGCTGAGGCGAAAGCGGGAGAGCAATTGCGCGATGTTCAAAAACGCGCCGACACCGCACTTTATCGCGCTAAGCATGCGGGCCGAAATCAGGTCATGCCTTTTACGAAAAAGGCGGCTTAAATCCCCGCTTTAGACCGCGTCAAACCGCCTAAATAGGT
>CAZFWZ010000107.1:0-7334 GCA_964522765.1 uncultured Caulobacterales bacterium
AGGCGTTTGTCTCGGTAAATCAGGCCGGCTTCATACATTTCGACAAAGGCTTTAGTGACCGCTTCAGCCATTTTATCAGACGGGTCTTCGGGATCGCCGAGCGTGAACTTCTCGCGCGACCAATCACAGCTAGAGCCAAGGCGTCTAAGTTGTTGATTTATATTGCCGCCTGATTCTTTTTTCCATTCCCAGACATGCTCTAAGAATTCTTCGCGGCTCATATCTTTGCGCGCTTTGCCTTCTGCAGCGAGCTTACGCTCAACCACCATTTGCGTGGCGATACCCGCATGGTCTGTACCCGGCTGCCAGAGCACAGCCTTACCCGTCATGCGGTGATAACGCACGAGAATGTCTTGGATTGTATTATTAACCGCATGGCCCATATGCAGACTGCCCGTGACATTGGGCGGCGGGATAACGATAGAAAAGTTATCGTCCTTTGTGTCGCCTTCTTTCGCGGCGCGAGGCTTAAAATGGCCCGCCTCTCTCCACATTTCATAAAGGCGCTGCTCCGCGCGTTTTGGGTCAAAATTCTTATCAAGCATGTCGGTCAATCAGTCTGTTTGGCGGCAAGAACCGCATTAGAACGCTCAATAGCGGGTTTCGCGCAGAGTTACACCCCAAATTTTGGCGGATATGGTTCGCGCATAAAAAAATTCGCCCTGCTGTTAGGCAGGACGAATTCTAAAACGTGGGAGTTTTATTCGGTTAGGCTATTTGCCTGATGAGATGCGCTTGACTTCTTTGGTCACGGCGCGCTCGACGATACCTTTCAGGTTCTTATCAAGCCACTCTTTAAGCATTGGGCGCAAAGCTTCTTGCACGAGATCACCAATACGGTCGCCGCGCTCTTGAACGTCGGCATTCGTTTCTACAATTTGATTAAGCGACGCGAAAGCCCCTGCGGTCGCCTCCTCCGTAACTTCGTTGATTATGGCGTCTTTTTTTGCGGCAGCCTTTGGCATATCTGCAGTCTCCTGTGGTGGTAAAATCTCTTCTGATGTAGTTGTTTCAGGCTCTATTTGCGAAGCGTCGTCCGCCTCAATAGCCTCTTCATCTACGGGTTGGTCGATTGAGGGTGATCCTAGGGCGGCCAAGATATCATCAACCTCCTGATTAGTATCTATATTGTCATCGGCTTCTGGCATGTCAGTCTTTGTACTATCGCCGCGGACCATTACCGCGGCAGGGCCCGCCGTCGCAACAACCATTCCTGCACCCGTTGCAAATCCTGTCGCCGCAAAACTTTGGCCTTGTTCAATTCTTTTAGCATCGGCCTCAGCTTCTTGAGCAATTTCAGCCAAGGACGAGACTTGAGGTTGTTCAGCTAACGGCGCAGCCGTCTCAACGACATTGTGGCCACTGGATAAATCATCATTGATATCAATAACATAGGCATTAGATGTTTGTGTATCAGCAGATTGAGCATCGGCCTCGGGCTGCAGGGCAATTTCATCTTCCATTGATAGTGACAAAATATCATCAACCAACTCAGTTTCCCCAGATTTTACATCTGCGCTTTCATCTCCACCATCAAACGGATCGGAGGTTAAATCCGCCATCAAACTTTTAACGAGATCAAGTTCATCTGTTGATTGCGGTGGAACGGGAATTTCAATGTCTCCTAGCTCCTCTTCGTCAAGTAATCCCGCAAGAAGCTCATCACTAATGTCGTCACCTTCACCTTCAAATACGTCTGCAACAGGGCCAGTGTCGAGCTCATTCATAGCTAGCTCTGGCTCTTTACTTACACTATTATCATCAAACAAATTACCTAATAAGGCTTCGATATCATCCTTAGCTTCAGGTGCATCACTATCTGGGATTTGAAGAAAATCGCCGGACTCCAAACTTCCCGTATCGGCACTGTCCGCGATATTATGATTTTCATCTTTATCAATCAATAAATCGAGTGATTTCGACCCTACGTCATCTCCAAGCGCCTCTAAGGTAGACTGAGGAGAAGGGTTTTTACGAAGCCCCGTAACATTTTTTGCAGTTGCGGCACCCGCAGATGCTACTGCGCCTAAGCCCGCCGCCGCGATCGCACTTAGTCCAGTTAATTTTGTCGCTTTGCCTACTGTTTCTTTAGTTGCTTGATCATCGCTAATCTCAACTAGATCTGGCGCATCAATAGCCTCGCTATCGTCCAAATCCGATAACAGCATATCGATATCTGAAACCACGTCTTCTTCAACTGATGGATTGTGTTCTTCCACTAGCGATAGAATGTCGTCATTTTCTTGTAAATCAACTATTTCAAGCTCTTTATCAGAGCTGTCTTGATCACTGGCCTCAATTATAGAGAAAGCTTCGGCAGGCGCAGACGGTTCCTCGATAGCAAGACTCTCGTTTGCGGCCATACTACCATCTTCATCCGCGATGATACGGCGTATGGAAGCCAAAATGTCTTCCATACTCGGTTCAGCATTATCGACATGTGTGTCAGTCGTATCATCTGACATAAATTCCACCTTTAAGACGAGCTGGTAAACTCGAAACTTCCCTAACCAAGTCTTAAGATTAGGGCAACGCTTCTAACTTGTCTAGTTCTCAGACGATTCAATTGTGGGGGGAACTGTCCAATCAGGCCCTGAAAGTATCATTGGCTCGACTTTGATGTCTTCCGAAGGGTTGTTTTCCTCTAACTCAAGCCGTTTAACCTCGGTGTTCTGAAAGGTAATGACATCAACCGCCTTTTTACCCGACTCCCCCAAGGTTCCGCCCAATTCAGCTATACCGCTCCCGAATGTCTTCACTTCATCGGCGACTGGATTATGGGTCACAAAGCCAATAATCTCGTTAGGAATATTGGGGATTTGCGGAGCAATTTTCTTAACCGCATGCGGTACAAATCTATCTACAGCTTTCTTCAAACCGTCATTTTTCACCATATTGAGGTTTTCACTGGGGTCATAAAGATCAACAGGAAGGTTTATGCTATCGGCATCGAATCCACCAATAATAGAGAGCAATTGATAAACCGTCGCATCAACCATACGCTCTGCGTTAACAACAGAGAGCTTCGCATCAAGTAATTCTTGCTCTGCATTTAGGACATCAAGTGTATCTCGTGTTCCGACTTGTTGCTCTAGCTTTACACCTTCAAAGGCGACCTCCGCAGCGGTAACCTGCTGCTTTGACCCCATAAGTGTGCGCCTCGCAGCATCTAATTGCGCCCAAACCTGCCTCACAGCCTCTTTTATAGAATTCTCAGCCTCTTCTTCCTCATAAGATATCCGTTCAACAGTATTCATGGCTTGCCGAACGCGGGACTTATTCGCGCCGCCCGAATAAAGAGGAATTGTCAGCTGAGCCGTTAAAGACGCTGAGTCAGCCTCTCTTATGGAACTAATTTGAGCGCGTTGATTAGCAAATGAAGCATTTAAAGAAAATGTTGGCTTGCCAGCTGAGGACGCCACATCGCGCCCCGCTAAAGCGGCTTCACGATTAAACTGGAGAGCAAGTAATTGCGGATTATTGGCGGTCCCTATGCTTTGGGCTTCAGAGACTGTTGATGGCAGAATAAATTCGGGGACGGGTTGCAAATCCACAGGTGGGTGGCCCACCGTGCGCTCATAGGTGGCGCGGGATATTTCAAGCTGTGCGTCAGCCTGAGCAAGCCCAATATTGGCAGCGGCCAGCCGCGTTTGCGCTTGCGCGATATCGGTGAGTGTTCCCTCACCCACATCAAAACGATCACGCGCAGCCTGCTCTTGACGAGCTAAAACGCTAACATTGTTACGGCGAATTTTTGCGGCTTGCTCATCTCGAATGACGTCAACATAAGCCGTTGCAGTTGAAACAAGTAGATTCTGCTCAGCATTTCTTAGAGTCTGACGTGCAGCCAAAATACCTGAGTTTGCCTGCCGTTTTAGCGCGCTTACACGGCCGCCTTGGTAAATCGGTTGAATAATCTGAAGCGCTGTAGTGCGTGGATTACCCCTTTGAACCGTGCGGCCAGTTTCGCTAAAAAATATATTGTTTGGGGCTCTTATGGCTTGTCTCGCAGCGGACGCTGTAAAGCTGGAGGTGGGACGTCCTTGAGCGCGCGCTTGAATATAATTCTCATCGGCTTCTTTAACCCGAGCACGTTCAGCTTTTAGACTAGGGTTAGTCTGGTAGGCTGAGATTAATGCTTCTTGAAATGTCTCGGCTTGAACAACGCTTCCACACCCGAATACAAACGATGCGAATATCAGTCCAAAACGCGATATCTTAGACCAGTAAAATAACCGCTTCTCGAGCGGTGAAGTTTTGAAACATCGGGTCAAGTCGGCAGGTTCTAAAAAACAAATTCTTGCGAGGGTTGAAAACCAGACAGCATTGGAACCGACGCATCGAAAACCACGCGCTCACCGACAGCATCGCCAACACGCGTATAAACAGTCACCCGCCCAACAGGACCATTTTGGATGACCGCAACCAATCGGCCGCCGTTCGCAAGTTGATCGAGCCACGTTTTAGGCACTTCTGCGACAGACCCGCTAACCATGATAACATCAAACGGTCCATGCTCGCGCGCGCCTGACTTGAGATCACCTTTTACAATTGCCGCATTTGAAATATTGGCTTTGTTAAGAAGGTCAGTCGCGTGCTGCACATGCTCATCATTATCATCCAGGCCTAGAACTGTTTCGCATAGGGCCGCTAAGATTGCAGACGAATATCCTCGTCCACAAGCAATATCGAGAACAATATCTGTCGGCATTATATTTGCAGCATCAACCATTTTTGAAAAATCTCGCGGCCTGATAAGATATCGTCCATCATCAGTCTTAATGTGTACATCACTATAAGCGAGTGAACGCTGCGCTATTGGCACAAAAATCTCACGTGGAACCGCCCTAAAAGACGCAAGTATAGCAGGGTCTGTGACATCATTCGTCCTGATCTGGCTATTGATCATATGTTGGCGAGCCGCCGCATAGTCAAACATAGTATCCTCAATCATTCTAGTTGCATTAGAAAAGCGTTATAAAATAGAATCCTCGCTTCGAAGCTGTCTATAACCGTTTAAATACAATAGGTGCAATGTCGGAATGTGAATATCTCTTATTCGTAAAGATATTTTGCGAACAGATAAACTAACCACAAATGCCCCATCTTAAAGGTGACAAAGCCAAACAAATTCGCGTAAAGAAACAAAACAGTTTCGCCGAAATGATAAAAGAGGATCATATTATGCCGTCACACACTTCAAGCGAAGCCATTGCTAAAGCTTTCACAGACGCCCGTCTTAAGGGCGGAAGTATACGCAACTACCCCGGCCAAGTTCCTGAGGACCTTAACGAAGCTTATGCCATTCAGGATGCCGCTATCAAATTTTGGCCACAAGATATTGCAGGTTGGAAAATAGGGGGAATCGGCGGCGACTATGCTGTGCGCTTTAACGAAATTAAATTGGCGGGCCCCGTGTTTGGCAATCAAGTCTATAGAGACGTTGGACAGACTATCGACATGCCAGTCTTTGCTGATGGGTTCGCCGCGATTGAACCAGAACTCGTGTTTATTGTTAAAAAAGACGCGCCAATAGATAAGACTGATTGGACGATTGAAGAGGCGAAAGACTATGTTGGTAAAGTTCATATTGGGGTCGAAATCGCAAGTAGCCCCTTCCCTGACATTAACGACATGGGACCACTTGTAACGATTTCTGACTTCGGAAACAATAATGGCCTTATCATTGGTGAAGAGCTCACAAGCTGGCACGGCTCAAGCCTAAGCGACTGGACTGTGGAAACCATCATCGAGTCTAAGAGCGTTGGAACCACTACTCCGCCCGACCCTATGACCTCTTTTAGGTTTATATTAGAAAACACGGCTCGCCGTGGGATGCCTCTTAAAAAGGACATGCCAATAACAACAGGGGCTATTACTGGCGTACACCGAGCCTATAGCGGCCAGACAAGCACTATTAAATGTTCAGGGGCTGCTGATATAAATCTTCGGCTCGTGGACACATAATCTTATTAGCCGGCCCGTTGGCAAACACTAGACGTATTAAAACCCAAATTTAATGTGATTTGGCGCCTGATTTAACAAGATCGCTGTAACGTCCCCACGCATATGTCATTATTTGTGGTCCAGCCTTTAAACTCAAAAGCAGTTTGCCAAGTGCAGCCTCTTCAGAATTAAAGTAAGGCCCGTGACCGAACAGTCTCGCTGCCGCAAAGTTATTTTGCATCAGCGTTTCAGTCACATGGCAATGATCCCACATGGATTGATCTTCGATAAGAAAGCGCGTTTCGTCTACACGCGAGAAGCCGCTTGTCGGAAAGTCATAGGGATATAATGGCGCAATAGGCGTTGAGTTTTCTTTTCCTAAAGCTTTAATCAATCCCAGCATGTTCTTTCCTAGTTTTCAATTAGCCTTCGCAGATCCCCCGATCCGCGAAGGCTATAAGCATCAAACGGGGCGCATGTCCGATGCCATTTCGCAGTAGCATCCTCAGACGCCCTACTCTATTAGTCTTAGAAGACTTAAGATGAACGCTATTTGAATGAGTTCCAGCAAAGCTAATTGTCTCAATATGCGGCGTGCAAACTCACTATTTTTCTTTTGCAGCCATGAAGGTATCAGCAATATATTGAGTGCTCTTAACGTCTGTAGGACAGGCGTGAGTCACCTCCGCAAAAGTTGCGTAGCCTGCCGCTCCTAAAACAATCAACGCTAATCCAGATAACATAAATGTGCCTAATTTTAGGTGTTCCAAGACATACTTCATTTTCTTTATCTTTCCATCCGCAGCTCAGCACTGCCATATGGAATGATATGACAATACTCAGCAAGCCCCGATAATTGGCTTTTTAAAATGAATTGCCGATGAACACTTAAAACGAGCCATACTTATTGAGAGGTCACCCAGATTGGAGAACTCCATGCATGATCCTGTAGTGTCGCATGCATATCAGGGTTTGGCGCTGTACCATTTCTGACTGCGTCCCATGTACTCCAGCGGCATTTCGGTTTTCGTTGGCGTAAGTGGTCATTAACGTGACAAAGCCCTCAATCATAAGATTTCGCGACCTTTGAAACTATTGATGAACGCGCAGAAATTATTCGCGCGGTTCCTCGAGAAGCCAATAGAGCACATTATCTGTGAAGATTGACCCTCCTGTAATGGTGCGATGTTTCCCGGGTATGAACATAGTCGATGACCAGGTGATCGGCGAGACTAGCGTCGGATGCCAAGCCTGCTCCAAACGCTCATCCAGCAATGCGCTGGCGCGCGTCACGGTTTCATCGCCCAATCCATATTCAAAAATGGAAAACTCACCATCGGATGTATCGACCGAAGCAACGGCGGGAGTCTCTTGGGTATCACCGGCCA
>CAZFWZ010000108.1:0-7330 GCA_964522765.1 uncultured Caulobacterales bacterium
TTTATTGCTGCGAGCGCAACAGGCTCAGTGAACACCGCAATCAGCAAAGCTTTGTGGGCATGTGCTTTCTCAGCAATGGGCGCTAGGTCGACGATCTCGCCAAACACATTGGGCGATTGCACAACAACGCAGGAGGTGCTGTCGTCGATATGGTCAATCACATTTTGGTCTACGCCAATATTAGGCGCAAGCTCATCGATTTGAATGCTCAGCGTGGATGCCAATGTCTGCGTCGCCGCTGTGTAATGCGGGTGAAGACCCGGCGCGAGAACAGCTTTGGGTTTCTTTCCGCGCGCCACGCGGTGCGCCATCACTACCGCTTCGGCGCAGGCGGTCGAGCCGTCATACATAGAGGCATTAGCGACTTCCATTCCCGTCAGCAGCGCGACTTGAGTTTGGAACTCGAATAACGCTTGCAAGGTACCTTGGCTGATTTCAGGCTGGTAAGGCGTATAGGCGGTAAGAAATTCAGAGCGCTGAATGAGGTGATCCACCGTTGCAGGGATATGGTGTTTATAAGCCCCTGCCCCGCAGAAAAAAGGAACGCTAGACGCGCTAACCGATTTAGCTGACAGGCGCGACATGTGACGCTCCACCGCCGCTTCCGACTGATGCTTTGGCAAATTAATAAGCGTTTTAAGGCGCGCCGCTTTGGGTACATCTTCGAATAAATCGTCAATACTATCAACGCCGATAACCGACAACATCGCCGAACGATCATTATTATTGAGGGGGAGATAACGCATTTATTTAGTCTTTCTTTTCAGGAAGGGGATAAAGTAAAAAAGCCATTCGGTGCACAGAATTGTTAGAAACACAAACCCTGCTTTGTTAAGTAATGGCTGCGACTGTACTTGGGTCACCACAATAAAAAGCGCGGCAAAAGTAATGACGTATCGCAAGACAGCTGGAAGAGTGAACATAATTAGTTCCTCACCAGCAGCACAGCCAAGACTGCGGCAACCAACAGACCAATGCCGTCGACATAGGCAATTTTGGCCAATGCACCCGAAAGCTGCCCGCGCGGAATGGCCATTAAAATGAAGCTACTCATTGCAACAACTGTGGCTATCAAAACGGGCCAACGCGCCGCGCTATGATGGGCGGCGTAAATACAAGCCGCCGCAACCAGTCCAAACAAAACAGCACGGTGCTGCAAAAGTGTCATTAGCGTTTTATCGTCCGCGTTAATACCGTAGAGGCTCGCGAGGCGTGTACTCGAAAGCCCTGACGCGGCAGGCATAATATGAATGAAGGCTAGAGCGTAGAATAAAAATGGAATGAGTTTTTGCATTTATTCACCCCCTGTTTTTATATAACTTTTAGATCTCACGAGGCTGCCGCTAAGATACCCAACAACCATTGAAATCACGATTACAACATTCTGATGTAAGTCAAATCGGCTTAAAATCATGACCATCACAAAGGTGACGACCCCTATGATTAGAAATTCACTCAAAACCCGCACTAAGCTTGCCCCTCGTGCGATTCATCTGATTGAAGCGCTTTAAGCGCGTCACGACGTTGTTTCAGTCCAAGAATATAGACCGCCAGACCAACCACTAAATTGGCAATCGCAATCCACAAAATTGCGCCTCCCCAATCAGGGCTCGTTTTTTTTAAATAATTGATAAGCAGCAATGTCCCACTCAAAATTAAGGCGATGGACATAAAACGCTGAATTATAGAGTTGAGTTTCCCAACCATTTCAACGCGCCTTCATCACAGACGCGACGGCAACATCCGTGGGTAATGCGGAGTTTTCTAACGCGGCGACAACGCCTGCGCGGTCTTGCTCTGATTTATTCTGGCTTAGTTTTTCGACAAAATGAAGACTCTTAATACTCATCGAAAAGCCAACAATCGCATTTGAAAGTTTGGCGATATAATCCTCAGGCGCATCAGATATCTTCCACGGCAGGTCACGATGGCTTTCCATTTCATCCGTGAGCGGTTCAAGGTAATCACGCATCTTATCAGCCTGTGTTTGGACCGTAATTTCGCCGCGGATTTCGACCGCCATATAGTTCCATGTCGGCACGGCTTTATGGTGCTCGGCCTTGGACGGATAAGAAGACGGCGAGATATAGGCGTCAGGCCCGCGGAAAATAACCACCACTTTTCCCGCAGTCTGCGCCGCTTTCCAAAACGGATTAGCCTTCGCGACATGCCCCAAAAATTGCTCTCGTGCCTCATCATAAACAAGAGGGACTAGCGCGGTAACAGGCCCGTCCTCGCCATTTACCGCAAGCATGGCAAAAGGAAACTCAGCCGCAAATGCGAGCGCCTGTCCTTTATCGCTATTAGTAAAAATGGGAGTCGGATGCATTTATTTAGAGCCCGTCGCAATATTTCTTATACGCGTCTTCATTCATCAAGCCGTCGAGCTCGCCTTTATCAGCGATTTTAATCTTGAGGAACCAGCCATCGCCGCTTGGGTCTTCATTAACTTTGGCAGGCTCGTCTTCGAGAGCGCCGTTGACTTCTGTCACTTCGCCGCCAATTGGGGCGTAAACTTCGGAGGCCGCTTTGACCGATTCAACAACGGCGGCTTCATCGCCCTTAGCCATTTCGCGGCCAATCTCAGGCAATTCGACAAATACGACATCGCCCAGAGCGGTGGCCGCATAAGCGGAAATGCCAACAGTGCCAGTATCTCCGTCAACGGCAATCCATTCGTGATCTTCTGTGTAGTGAATACTCATAGCTGTGTTCCTCTGTCGTTTTGGCGGTGTCTAACCGCGGTAGTAATTGTGGGGGGCGAAAGGCATTTTCGCAATTTTGGCCGGGCGAGCTTTGCCTCGCACGATAAGCTGAACGGGCGTGCCCGCTTTAGAAAATTCACGCGCAACATAACCCATGGCGACAGGACCGCCGTGTGTGGGGCCAAAGCCGCCTGACGTAATCTCGCCAATGGCCTTGCCGTCCATATCCTGAATTTCAGTATGCTCACGCGCGGGCGCTTTGCCTTCGGGCAAGATTCCAACTAAACGGCGAGACGGCTTCTTCTTAATCTCTTTCTCAACGCGTTTCGCGCCAAGATAATTCCCGCCTTCGCGGCGGTTTTTTTGAATAGACCAAATCAAACCCGCTTCAATCGGGCTCGTCGTCTTATCAATGTCGTGACCGTATAGACAAAGACCCGCTTCAAGACGCAGGCTGTCGCGCGCGCCAAGGCCAATCGCCTCAACGTCATCATATTTCATCAGCTCTTTCCACAGGCGCACCATATCGTCGTGGCGCGCCGATATTTCATAACCGTCCTCGCCCGTATATCCGCTGCGCGAAATATGCGCCCAAACAGGGCCGCCCTCAATATTGGTCAGCTCCACATCGATATGTGTCATAAAGACAAGCTCTTCGACCGCTGGATTAAAGCAGCCGAGAATATCTTTGGCACGCGGGCCTTGCAGGGCGATAAGCGACATTTGATCATCTTTTACGGACAGCTTCACATCCTTTGGCAGATGTTTTTGAATATGCTTGAAATCAGCCGCCTTGCAGCCCGCGTTGACTACCAAATAAAGGTAATGCTCGGTACCGGGATGGCCGAGACGCGAAATCATCAAATCATCAAGAATGCCGCCCTTAGCATTTAGGAATTGCGAGTAGCGCTGCTGCCCGGGCTCAAGGTCTTGAATGCTAGCAGGCACAAGTTTTTCAAGGGCTTTGGCCGCTGTTTCAAATGTGCCGTCATCAGCAATTATAAAACATTGCCCCATGTGGGAAACGTCAAATAGCCCCACCTTTTCGCGTGTGTGTAAATGCTCTTTGAGAACGCCAAGCGGATATTGGACAGGCATATCATAGCCTGCAAATTCGACCATTTTCGCGCCAAGAGCGACGTGCTCTGCGTGGAGGGCGGTTTTCAGAAACTCAGACATATAACATCTCCCGCAGAAACTGCGTCAAATGCCACCAGCTGTCGTTTAGGGCCTGAGAGATTGATCTAGTGCTTCACCCGAAACACAAAACTTACTCCGTCGGCGGGGCGTTTCACCTAGCGCTAACACAAAATATTAGCCCATTTGCCCTCTTTCCAGCGTTTTAAATCCAAGCGGTCCACTTTGCCTGAGAGGTTCCGGGGCGGTTGCTCCTTCGGCGGCGGCAGATCTTATGTCCACTCGCTCTCTCCCACTTGGGTCTGTGAGTCGTATATGCTGTTTTTTAAGATTTGAGTCAATCTGCGCTCAAAGTAATGCGCAACAAATTAGGCTTAACTTGTGGGCAATTTTTTAAGACATTTTTGCCATAAAGCCTCTTCAACATCAAAATGGGATGCATAATGGCTAAGACTCAAGAAGAAATCGCATTTGAAATGCTTTCAAAACTCAAAGGCCTCGGCGTTTGGGGTGAAGGCAATAAAGACGAAATTTTGGACCTCTATGCTGAGTGTTTAGTCGCCGCTCAAGGTCGTCGTCCCGTCAAAGGTCTAGAGGTTGCTAAACCAGCTCCTACAGCGCAGCCCGGGATTGCCAAAACGCTGGTAGCCGCTCCGCGCGCTCAACAGCCTCAAGCAACACCGCATCAGCCTGTGCCGCTTCAGCAAGCGGCGCCCGCTAATCCTGTCCATCAGCAGCAACAGCAAGTCGCACAAGCTTATGTGCCTGCGCCAGCTCAACTTCAGCGCTAAGCTCTCTACATACGCTCTGGTGTTTCAATTCCGAGCAAATCAAGTCCCATTTCAAGCTGCGTCAGGGTGAGCTTTGCTAGCGAAAGACGCGACGCCCGTATGTTTTCAGGCGTACCGTAAACCATAATTGGGCAGTCAGTGTAAAAACGCGAGAAGCTTTGCGCGACGCGGTAGATGTGCTCGCATAGAATATGAGGCGCATATTTTTCAGCTGACGCCGCGACGGCACGTCCAAAGCTATCGAGCCCCAAAACAAGCTGCTGCTCCGCGGGCTCAGCGGCGTTAATCTCACCAAAGCTTGCGCCCTGCTCCGCCGCGCGGCGCAAGAGCGATTTAATTCGAACCGCCGCATATAAAAGATAAGGCCCTGTCTTACCTTCAAAAGCGGTAAAGCGCTCTGGATCAAAAACATAATTTGTCATGCGCTGGTTTTGCAAATCCGCAAACTTCAGCGCGGCAAGACCAACTTTTCGGGCAATTTCAGCAACTTCATCAGCTTCAAAATCCGCGCCAATACCAGATTCAGAAAGGCGCTTTCCTGCGGCCTCATTCATAATTTCGAGCAGGTCTTCGAGACGCAGGACACCGCCCTCGCGCGTTTTAAACGGCTTGCCGTCTTTGCCGTTCATTGTACCAAAGCCTGCATGGAAGAGCTGCTCGCGCTCATACCAACCTGCCTTAACTGCGGCGCGGAATACTTGCTCAAAATGCAAAGCTTGGCGCTGATCGACCACATAAACAATCAAATCTGGATTGGGTTCAGACTTGCGGTCAACGAGAGTCGCAAGGTCAGTGGTGTGATAAAGCACAGCGCCTGAGCTGGCGAGAAGCATCACAGGCGGAACGTCTGTTTTCTCGTTCTCTTCTTCAACACGAATAATTAGTGCGCCCGCGTCTTCTTCTGTAATGCCTTTACCGCGAAGTTCTTCAATCATATCGGGGATTAACGGGTCGACGCAGGCTTCGCCCTTCCACAAATCAAATTCGACGCCGAGGTTGCCGTAACCAACTTTCAATGCAGCAACAGACACATCAATAAAATGATCCAACAGCGCCTTATATCCCGGACGCCCCGTTTGAAGCTCCGCCGTGGCCACACGTGATTTTTCCATTCGGTCTTTATCGTCCTTAGCCGCATTACTCGCTTGCGGATAAAGTCGTGCAAGATCGTTCATCGTAACAGGTGAATTCTCAGGATAATCAGAGGACTTAGTCGCATCAAAATATGGTAAATCTGGCTTTTCAAGCTCTAGCTCAGAAATCAAGTGACCCATCTGCAGCCCCCAGTCGCCCATATGCACATCACCAATAACCGTGTGACCTTGGACGCGAAGTAACCGCTTAATCGACTCGCCAATAACAGCAGAGCGCAAATGCCCGACATGCATGGGCTTTGCAACATTAGCCCCGCCGTAGTCTACCACGATGGATTTGGGCGGCTCTTGCACGATACCGCAGCTTTTACTTTCAATCAGTTCGGCAGCGCGCACTGACATAATATCTGCAGTCGGATGTATATTTATGAAGCCTGGCCCCGCGATTTCGAGCTTATCTATGGCTGGAATGACAGAAAGACGCTCGACGACTTGCGCCGCAATATCGCGCGGATTGACCTTTTCGCCTCGTTTTTTAGCAAGCCCAGTGGCAGCCATAGCACCGTTGCACTGAAAAGGTGCCATATCTGGCCTATCGGATTCGCGCGTTGCTCCTATGTCTGCGGGAAAGCCCATGTCTTCAAAGACGGCCCGTGTTGCCCCGTCAAGTATAGCCAGTATAGAGCTCATCACGATTTCCTATTAGAAGGATTATTTACCAGCTGACACGCGGAAGCGTTTGCCCTCAGCATTAAACTGGCGCTGTGCATCTGTTACAACGAAACCAACGATAATTTCAAAGTTTTCGCCGGATGTACCTTCGCCTGCGCGCGGTATGACATATTCCTCTACACGCTCAACAACGCGGACGCGGTCTTTACCCGCAGGGAACTTCACTTGAAGCGGAAAGACTTGTTTATTAATAACGCCAATATTTTTACGTGTAACAGCCACAAAATACTCATATGTCGCTGTGTCTTGTGTTTCGGCTGCAGGGCCACGGCCAAAATCAAAAACAATCTCAATATCGCCCACTATCGGGCGCGCGCCGTAGTAACGGCATAGGCTACGAACTTTTCCGATCTCGCCAGTGAAGCCAACATTGGCGAAACGTTCCGCACCATCTCGAAACTCAACAATACGCGCGGCGTCAAAAAGAGCAAAGGCACGTGGACAGGGCCCAGGGTTTGACTCAGCAGCTGCGCCTATCTCTAGCACCTCTTGTGTAGAACGACACCCGCCAAGTGCGACGGCCGCGAGTAAGAGTACAGCCGTGGTTGTTTTCATCAGTCTGCGCATGGCATTCCCTTTAACTATCGCCATACGACTGTCGCAAGCGGCAATTTAGCTCATTTTGACAGCGCCCAGCGCTAGCCTCACAAGAGCATATTTGCTAGGTCTTATCGGGTAAAGTGCTCGCTCGCAACACCCGCGCCGCTTAATGCTCTGCGCATGAGGAGAATTTAATGGACGTCTCTACGCTCGATAACGCGCCTGAAGCGCAATTAGACAGTAAAACTGTGCTTTTGGCGGCTCCAAGAGGGTTTTGCGCCGGCGTTGACCGCGCCATATTGATTGTCGAAGAATCACTTAAAAAATTTGG
>CAZFWZ010000109.1:0-7266 GCA_964522765.1 uncultured Caulobacterales bacterium
GTGACGCAAGAGCGGGATGTAGGACCGCTTTGACTTTCGCATGGCCTTCTAGCCATTTTGCTAATGTGAACGCGCTGTCTTCTGCGTGCCGAAAGCGGTGGACGACTGTTCTAAAGCCGCGCAGGATTTGATAAGCGTCATCAGGACTTGTCGCATAGCCAAGGTGTTTCGCTGTTTGCGCGACCTTTTTCGCCATTTTAGGGCTAGCTGAAACCGCGGCTCCAAACATGATGTCGCTATGGCCACCAAAATATTTAGTCGCGGCATGGCAAGAAATATCAACGCCCAATGCAAGAGGTTTTAAACTCAAACCTGCTGACCATGTATTATCAATAATCGTTGTGACACCTTTGGCCTTGGCGGCTTTCGTAATCGCGGGAATATCCTGAATTTCAAAGGTGAGGGAACCGGGCGACTCAAGCATGATGACTGAGGTATTGCCGCGAATAAGCCCTGCAATATCTGCCCCAATGCGGGGGTCATACATTTGTGTCTCAATGCCCATGCCTTTAAGATATCTCTGGCAGAAGTTCCGCGTCGGGCCGTAGCTGCTGTCTGTTAAAAGAAGGTGGTCACCCGCTTTAACATTGGCGAGAATAGGAAGTGTGCAGGCCGCTAGACCGCTCTGAGTAAGCGTCGTACCTGCGCCGCTCTCAAGTAGGTTAAAAGCTTCGATAAGAGCATCTTGTCCCGCGCTTCCGTGACGTCCATAGCCGCGTAAATCAGATCTATAGAGGTCTTCTGCGCGGTCAAATAAAAGCGTTGAGGCCCGCGTAATGTCTGGATTTACAGCCGTGCCGAGGCCAGCAGCAGGACGGCCAACATGGGTGAACTCTGTTTCAGGACGGAGCGTATGTTTTTTATCTTTCATCGCTCAATCCTTCACAACAGGGACATCGTTTCGCGCGCCATATTCGGCCCAGCTACCATCGTATACGCTCACATCGCTCGCGCCAAGCCGCGCAAGGTTAAACGCGAGTCCCGCCGCAGTAATGCCGCTGCCACATGTCGTAATGATAGGAGCTGTTAAATCAACGTGTTTAAAGAGCTCACCGATATCGGAAAGCGATTTGAAGTGCATATGAGCCGTGCGAAGCGCGCCAAAAGGAACATTAATCGCGCCCGGCATATGGCCGCTAGACAACTCGGCCCTCGGCTCTAGTGATGTGCCTTTGAATCGTCCAGCTGGCCGTGCGTCCACGATTTGTGTCTCCGTGTCTTTAGCGGCCAAGATATCCTTTATAGTGGCTGTTTTTGCGCGAGCTGGAGTGACTTTGTAAAACGATTTTGGATAGGGTGAGGGCTGGTTTTGGGTATCATGTCCCGCAGCTATCCACGCTGGCAAACCGCCGTCGAGAACATAGACATTTTTGTGACCAAAAATACGAAAGATCCACCAGACACGCGGCGCGGAGAAGACGCCGTGGCGGTCATAGATCACGACAGTGTCGTCTATTGTTAACCCCATTTCGCCTACGGCTTTTGCGAATACCTCTGCACTAGGCAGCATATGCGCCGTAGGGGCGCTCAGGTCCGCGATTTTATCTATGTCAAAAAAGACCGAGCCGGAGATATATCCCTCGGGTAGGGCACTTTCATCGCCCGGCATAGACCATGTTCCGTCAATAACACGCACATCGCTTAAATTTGCTGCGAGCCAATCGGTTGTGACTAGCGGGTCAGTTAGCACAGCCATGACGGTACAGGCAGGTCTTTGGCGCGTAGGAATTCTGGATTGTATATCTTGCTTTGGTAACGCTGGCCGTAGTCACAAAGAATTGTTACAATCGTATGACCAGGGCCAAGCTCTTTGGCGAGTTCAATCGCGCCCGCAATGTTGATGCCTGATGATCCGCCAAGGCAAAGCCCTTCAAGCTGATTGAGCGAGAAGATAATCTCTAGCGCTTCGCGGTCACAAATGCGGTACACATGATCAATGACCACATCCTCAAGGTTTTTTGTGATGCGGCCTTGGCCAATACCTTCGGTCACAGAACCGCCTTCGGTTTCAAGCTCACCCGTTTTGTAATAGCTATACATTTTTGACCCAAAGGGATCGGCAATGCCGATTTGAATGTCTTTGTTCTTCCCTTTAAGTCCCATCGATACGCCGCCAATTGTCCCGCCTGAGCCAACAGCGCAGATAAAGCCGTCAACCTTGCCGTTCGTTTGATCCCAAATTTCAGGCGCCGTTGTTTTAATATGAGCGTCACGATTGGCCGTATTATCAAATTGGTTCGCCCAAATTGCGTCTTTTGTATTCTTAGCTACTTCTTCAGAATAGCGGACGTAGTTCTTTGGATTGGCATAGGGCACGGCGTCGACTTCAATCAGTTCCGCGCCAAGCAGTTTCACAGCGTCTTTCTTTTCTTCAGACTGTGTGCGCGGCATGATAATTTTACAGCGGTAACCCAGCGCGGAGCAGACCATAGCGAGGCCTATGCCTGTATTGCCCGCCGTGCCCTCGACAACAACGCCCCCGGGCTTTAGCTCGCCCGAGGCTTCAGCTTGGCGAATGATCTCCAGTGCCGCGCGGTCTTTCACCGATTGTCCGGGATTAAGAAATTCGGCTTTGCCTAATATCTCGCAGCCTGTCAGCTTTGACGCTTCATTGAGGCGCAGCAGGGGCGTGTTACCAATTAAATCAAGAACAGATGTTGCAGTCATGAGGTCTTCCAGCGTTAGGGCAAGTTAAGCGCAGACTATAGAAGCCCCGCTTTGTCTTTCAAGCACTTATGCGGCATTATGCAGGGATACTGAATGATGAATACTGAAATGGATTTAACTGTTGGGCAGTGCGCAGTTTGTGATAAGACGCGCCCAACCAAAGGATTGCGCCATGGCGACTCAAAATTCTGTAATAAAATTGCCGACACCAACGGGCAAACTCTATGAGATTGGTAATGAATTGCCCCTCACGGTTTTCGCGGGCCCTTGCGCCATGGAAAGCCGCGATCACGCGCTAATGACCGCGGAGCGACTTAAGGCTATCTCTGAACGCGTTGGGCTCAACCTTGTCTACAAATCCTCATATGACAAAGCCAACCGCACCTCTATTCATTCTGCTCGCGGTATTGGCCTTGAAAAGGCAATGGATATTTTTAAAGAGATACAGACCGAGATTGGCCTGCCAGTTCTGACCGATGTTCACACAGTCGAGCAAACGCAAATTGTGGGCGAAGTCGTCGATATCCTCCAAATTCCCGCGTTCCTTTGCCGTCAGACGGACCTCCTTGTGGCGGCTGCTAAGACGGGCAAAACCATCAATGTGAAAAAAGGGCAGTTTCTCGCGCCGTGGGATATGAAAAACGTCCTCGCCAAAGTCGTGGAGGCGGGCAATGGTAATGTTATGGCCTGTGAGCGCGGGGCGAGCTTTGGTTATAATACGCTCGTCACCGATTTTCGCGGCCTGCCGATTATGAAAGGCTTTGGCGCGCCTGTTGTGTTTGATGCCACCCATAGTGTGCAGCAGCCTGGCGGGCAGGGCGGCACATCGGGCGGTCAGCGCGAATTTGTTCCCCATCTCGCGCGTGCGGCGGCGTCTATTGGTGTGGCGGCGATTTTCATGGAAACGCATCCAGATCCTGATAATGCGCCAAGTGATGGTCCGAATATGATACCAATGGATGAGTTTGAAGCCCTGCTAACCGACATTAAAAAGTTTGACGACCTCTCCAAGAGCCTGCTTTAGCTGTTGATAAGCCTTCCGCGTGAATAGCGGCGCGCGCGCGAATCGGCTAGCGTCCCGAAATGCAGCAATATCTCGACCTTCTCTCTCATGTTATGGCAAACGGCGTAGACCGCGGTGACCGCACGGGAACAGGCACGCGCGGCGTGTTTGGTTATCAAATGCGCTTTAATTTGGCCGACGGTTTCCCAATGGTCACGACGAAGAAACTGCACAAAAAATCAATCGTGCATGAGCTCATCTGGTTTCTCGCGGGCGATACCAATATTGGGTACCTTCAAGAGAACGGCGTGGGCATTTGGGATGAATGGGCTAATGCTGCGGGCGACCTTGGACCTGTTTATGGTAAGCAATGGCGCCGCTGGGAAGGTCCTAATGGTGCTGTCATCGACCAAGTCGATAAAGTCATTGAGTCGATAAAAACGAATCCCAATAGCCGCCGCCATATTGTCAGCGCTTGGAATCCTGCCGATGTCGACGATATGGCCCTGCCGCCGTGTCACTGCTTGTTTCAGTTTCACGTCGCCAATGGAAAACTATCGTGTCAGCTTTATCAACGCAGCGCCGACATATTCCTCGGCGTGCCGTTTAATATCGCAAGCTACGCACTCTTGACCCATATGATGGCGCAGGTCTGCGGCCTAGAGGTTGGGGACTTCGTCCACACATTCGGCGACGCCCATATTTACTCCAATCACTTTGAACAGGTCAAACTGCAGCTCAGCAGAGAGCCAATGCCGCTCCCAAGGCTCAAGCTGAATAAAGACGTGAAATCGATTTATGATTTCACCTATGAGGACGTGAAGATATTTGGCTATAAAGCTCACCCGCATATTGCGGGGAAGGTCGCGGTGTGACGCTCAAAGCTAAAGTCTATGACTTTTTAAATGATTCCAAAATTGGTAGCCTCGTTCTTGGTGCTCTTATAATTGTCTCAATTGGAATTTTTAGCGCTGAAACTGAATATACAAACAATGCCGTTTTGCTCAAAGCGAATGTGGTTATCGCATCAATTTTTGGCGTCGAATATTTTCTTAGAATTTGGTCAGCAAATCATGTTGTCGTGCCTGGGGCGAGGATGAAATATATAACGTCTTTTTACGGCGTTATTGACCTTATTGCGTTTTTACCAGCATTGATTTTGCCACTGTTCAATGTGTCACTCTTATTACGCCTTCTGCGTATGTTAAGGCTTCTACAATTACTTAAAATAAGAAGCCTGACTCGCGGTTTGAACCGTGTCATGAAAGCTATTGAAGATTCCAAGTCTGAGTTGACGGTTACTTTACTGATGTCAACTTTGTTGATTTTTATTGGCGCTGTTCTAATGTATTTCGTTGAAGGAAAAGTACAGCCTGAAGAGTTTGGGTCTGTTCCAAGGTCATTGTGGTGGTCTATCGCGACATTGACAACTGTTGGCTATGGCGACGTTTACCCCATAACTGCGGCGGGACGTTTCCTTGCGTCAGTAATTGCACTTGTTGGGATAGCTGCTGTGGCAATGCCGTCAGGTATATTGGCGGCCGCATTTATGAAAGCAAAGTAGTTTGGGATGTTTTAAAAGCGACTAGCGCTTACTTGGCTTTATCGATGGCAAAAAATGTCTTTAGAACGTCGGGCAATAATGGCGTCCAGTTATCCCAATTATGTCCATGAAAGTTTTGTGAGTAGGTTAAATCATAGCCCTTTTTGTCCAGTGTCTTTTTCAATGAACGTACGGCTTTCCTGTTGTCGACTTGATTGCCGACTGACATGTAAATCTTTAGATTTTTTTTCTCGAATTTTTTATATTGCTTTTTGAGATATCTAACGAACTCGCTATGGGCCGGTGAATTCATGGCAATACCGCCAAAATAAGGGGTGGCCATAAGCCCGAAACAACCCGCATTAAAGCCGCCAAATGAAACCCCTAAAATCACCCTGTCTTCACGTAAGCTGCTGGTATTATAAGTCTTGTCAACTAATGGCACTAACTCAGTGGTGAAGAAATCGATATAATTCTTTTCACAGAAGAACTGTTCGTTGCGCCGGTTAATATTCAAATTATCTGGGTCCCGAGCATCAACGAAGATAGCAACAACAGGCTTGATTGTGCCTTCAGCAATTGCTGTGTCCAGAGCACTTACCATGCGTCCTTTTTTTGCATATGACTCCCCATCGGTAATGTACAGTGTTGGCAATTTATAGTTGGCGTTTATTTTGGTCTGATCTGGTAGATAGACTCGGTACTGCAAATCATAACCTAAGACATTACTTTTAATGCGGATGTTTTCAGAAAGAGTGCCTTGCGCATGAGCAAAAGGCGAAAGCATAGCTGCAAGTACCATTAGAAAAATGCTTATTCTTACTCTCGTATTCATTTTTCCGCGCATGCCATGTCATAGCGTCTTGCGAAATATCAATCAAGGCTACCTCGCATCGTCCAGTAATCAATGCGGGGAGGACTCTTTCTTATATGAAGATGTTGCGATGCTTTGTTGCCCATATTGTGTAATGACACGTAACGTGTTTGAGGGACGGCCAGCAGGGCGCCAGAAAGAAAAAACCTCCAGCGGCTGTGGGAGTATCTATATTTACGACTCGGTCGCAAATAACAGGTGAGGGTTCACCATGGATTTGATTTCTAGAACGTTGTTGTTTGGGTCGGCAATAAAAAAGGTCTCTTGTTCATATTTATCGCCTTTGAAGCGGCGGTAAGGGTCATCAATATAGTCTAGTCCTGCCTCGGCGATGCGGGCTTTGACGCCGTCAAAATCATCTTGCGTAAGATGGATTCCAAAATGTGGGACAAGTACGGCCCCCATATCAACATCGTGGCGCACGGTCGGGAGCTGCTCGGTGCTTTGATGCAGGGTCAGCTCGTTACCCCAAAAGTTGACATCAACCCAGCGGCCTTCTTCGCTATTGCCTAAAGTGCAGCCAAGGACATCCGTGTAGAACTTCACAGTTTTGGTCAGATCACCAGCAGGTATAGCGAGATGCAGAATAGCGGACATGGATTATTCCTCTTGTATTGGAGCGCAGGTCAAGCCTTAGGTTTAAGAAATATTACGTTGTTTTTATTGGTTATAACTTGCTATTTTCACGTGTTTTAATAGGTTTAGTGGCAGAATCTGCCAAAAGGAGCGGCTGTGGATAGCAAAGATCGTCAAATAATCAGAGCTTTGCAAATCAATGGGCGAATGACGAATCATGAACTGGCTGAAAAAGTGAGTCTTTCGCCGTCCCCTTGTCTGAGGCGTCTCAGGGCGCTTGAAAAATCAGGCGTCATACGGGGGTATAATGTTGACGTTGATGCAAAAGCTTATGGGCTTCCCGTTACCGTCTTCGTGAGCATTCGTTTGGAGAAGCATAGCGAAGATATTGTAAAACATTTTGAAGACCATATTCGTAAAACCGAGAATGTTTTAGAATGTCATGTTATGACGGGTTTGTCCGATTACCTTCTAAAAGTGGTGGTTCCAGACCTAACGAGCTATGAGGTTTTTGTTCGTAAGCACCTCCACTCAATCGGAAGTATTGCCGCGATTGAGACTAGCTTTGCTTATGGGGTCATAAAGAAGACAGCTATTTTTCCT
>CAZFWZ010000110.1:0-6996 GCA_964522765.1 uncultured Caulobacterales bacterium
ATCACCGATTTTTTTATTTAGCTATTTCTATTTTACGGTCCGATGACCGCAAATACACGATAGGTAAAAATATTAAAAAAAGCCCAACTAACACTTTGCTAAGCCGCAAAAAAAGAACTTCAGCATAAGTATCTGCATGAGCGTAATTGAAGGACTGTGTCCTCGTGTCATATGTGAATTCTCGTTTCAATCCCGACCCAATTTTCCCGGAGAAAGACATGCCGGTTGACTTATAGGTTACAACGAAATTTTGATCGTCTGCGGAGGCTTGGAGAAATATCGTTTCAATACAGATGCCTTTTTTATATTCTATGGCTTTATATCCAGCGCAATTTATCTCCCAATTCGTTGGGTAACGACCATTTCTTTCTTGAAAAGATCGAATGTTAGTGACTGCGCGTTCGAGCGTCTTTAACCCTCTCTCGCTTCGCGCAGCATAACTTTGAGCGCCCTGAAGTTTTAGAACATTCACAATGACGAAAATGACACCTAAGAAGATAGCGAGGGTACATAGTAGCTTGTTCATAAGAGATAGCTCTGACATTTTGGATCTCAAGCGTCTACTGTACGGACGAGACCAAAAATAAAAATCGACAGTATAATGAAAAGCTGAATAAAGGCTTTAAGAACTGTATAGTCATTCGCTACTCACGTCGGAGCTATGTGTTCTCGAGGATTGACTAATCTGGGAATGAGTGTCCTTCTTTGAGCGTTTTAAGCCGCCCAGCTTATGATCGCTTTTGTAGAAATAGCAGACCTAACTCCAATGTCTGCTTTTGGGCATTAAGCGGACATTTTATTTCCTATGGGTTCGCTTGACTGTATGATTTTAGGGGATGTTTGAGGACAGCGGGGATGAGAGCATCTTCCCTTGTGCCATGTAAATATCATCATATTTAACGCCGCCATTTCCATAGGGCGCTTTATGAGGGCCGGTATTGGAGATTGTCGTAAAAAATTTCAGTGGGGCTTCACGCTTCATTCTGAAAACAGCACCGCTAAAAACATGTTGTTGCGCGGCGAACTCACCGCCGCAAACATACAGCTCATAGGTCTGACCGCCCACATCCTCGGGCGCGTTATTGACGACCATCCATAATTCATACCACGTTCCGGGTTTTAGAGGTTTTGCCGGCCTGCCTGTCTCGGGGTTTGAAATTTTGCTATAGGTTTTATAACCGCTTAAAACCATGAGCGTCCCATCGTTTTTGCTCCCATCGGATTCGGCTTTGTCTGTTATCCGGATCATGGGCTCAAATGAATCATAGCTTTTTTCTGCGATCGCAGGCGCTGTCAGATTGCTCAGTCCAAAAGAATGGTTGTTGGGAAAATACTCAACATTGATACGGGTGTAAATTGTAGAGATTTCGCCGAGCTTTATTGCGTCGGGTAACGCCTTAAACCCAAGAGCTTTCCGGTTGCCGACAACACCGTCCGCCGCCGGCTTTTTGAGCAGATAGTGGTTTTTGATTCCAGCCTCCGCGCGGACTTCGAATATTTGAGGGTCTTCGACAAAAGGCTTCGTTTCATTCTGCGTATCAATATGTGTCCAGCCCGACTTTGTGAGACCAGAGCCGGCTTCAAAATTATCGACCAACATCCAAGGCGAAACTTTTTCCGTTGGCGCACAGCCTAGAAATAAACCTACCAAGGCCCCCGCCATAGCTATGCTTTTGATCTTCGTCATACGCACCTTTTCATGATTTTCTCCAGAAAAAGATTTCTAGCTATTAGATAACAATAGATGAGTTCAATTTTCAATGTTCTGGGCCCTTTTAGCCACGAATTGTCGGGCGCCTTAAAAGGTTCGGACGTTCGATTACATCATGAATTTCGAGCCCTCTGCACATTGAATACTTGTGGTGCATCTGCTTAAGCCACGCCTGCAAAGATGCAGTAGGGTCAAGTGTTGCTAGGCAGAGCAACTTTTTAATTTAACAGGAATAGCACTCATGATTGGAATGCCTGAAATTTTGTCATAATTCTTTTCAGTCGTGCTTAATCGGCCAGTGTTACCACCTGCCCCCAAAGGATCATCTGACTCATCAGGTGTTGTGCCCCAACAATGAGGTACAGAAACACAGCTTCTTAGAATACCGTCTTCGGTATAGGCGACACAGCGTATACTCGCGATTTCGGATGTAATTTCTAAGATATCTCCATCTGTCATTCCCAGCATCTTCATATCTTGCGGATTTAGATAGGCTGGGTGATGGGGCAGTCGTTTTCGCAAACTTGGAATTTCTTGCCAATTAGAATTGTGAATGTCGTTCAGCCGCCGATTGATAAGACGAAACGGGAATTTCTCTGTCCCATACGGAATTTGAAGGTTATCAGTTTTATAACGTTGCAATTCATCCATCATAAACGGCGACCCGATAACAAGCTTCGCTTCCCAACCTTCAGGTTTTGGTTGAACTTCAATTCCGTTGGAAGGTTTAACCTTCCCTACCAGCATTTCAGGGTCTAAAAAGGCATCATCAATTGGGACCGGAGATCCATGTAAGATCAAACGCCATGCCTGCATAGCGTCAACCTCTTGGTCCGGTTCGACTGTTTGGGCCTCTTCTGCCTGCTTGATTGGGTCCATAGCATGCGCGAAGGAATGAATGTTGAGTTTCATATCTAGCGTTTGCGCCATTTTATGAAAGAAGGCATATTCTTCACATAGGTCTGAGCCTTCAGGTACATCCATAATGGGCTCACAGACTTGTCCATAGGTTTCGTCATATCCCCATCCTGCGCCGAATACGCCAACCATTTCGTTTAGCGCCGTCGTTGCCATTTTCTCATAATGGAGTTTTGGGGCAATTATATAGTCGGCAAACTGAGCCGTTTTTGACATTCTTGGATCAACACATATGAGAAGATCCAGCTCTTTCATAGCCGCCACAGTTTTGATTTGATCAGGCCAAGCAAGAACTGGATTTCCACCTAACACGATTAAAGCTTTAATTTGTCCTTTGCCAGGCATCAAAATTTCTTCTGCTAAAGCGGCGGTGGGCATACCTGCCAATGTTTCTTTCAAATTACGAATTCGCATAGGATGCTCAACAGTGGCGGAATAAGCACCGGATGCTGCCGCAAGCGGAGGGGGTGGATTAATGAACACGCCTTCATTTGACTGAAATTCCCCAGCGCGCCTCCAAAACCCTTTTAGCGATGATAGCGTTAAGCAAAGATATTCAACAATGCTCCCAAAGCCTGACATATTAGCGCCAGTCCCCGCGCAGAAATGCCCCCTATTCCATTTTGAGACCATCGAAACGGCTGTTAATATATCCTCGGCGCCGACGCCGGAACGCGCTGCCGCTGCGTCAATTGTAAACGGTTCCACCGCATGCTTTAAAATTTCTAGCCCTTCTGTCTCACCTGACACAAAATCATGGTCATAACTGCCATCCGCAATAAGTTTGCGGACAATAGCGCCAAGTATGGCTGTATCCTCACCGGGGCGGGCCTGCAGATGCAAGTCTGCTCTTGCGGCACTTTCCGTGCGACGCGGATCAATGACAATTAATTCCATTCCGCGCTTTTTTGCTTCATGGAGATTGCGCCCTGGATTAACCGTAAGTCCCCCATTCATGGAAATGAGCGGATTAGTACCGACCATTAACAAGCCATCCCAGTCGATAATTCGCTGCTGCCCAGCAATCCATGTTCCGTGTTCAGCCCCTCCTACGATTTTACCCGGTTGGTCAATAGTGACGGCCGTTGAGAACATTTTCGACCCAATTCCGTCAAGAAAAGCCTTGGCAAAAGCCTGACTGTCGAAATTGTTATATCCAAATGTCCCTACAAACATGGCAACCGAATGCGGTCCATGCGCGTCTACGATATCTTTAATTTTTAAGGCACTTTCGCGCGCCGCATCTTCCCAAGATATAGGCTCAAAACTCCCGTCAGTTTGTCTCTTTAGCGACGAAAGCAAGCGGGAAGATGAGTTGTGGAACTTAAATAATTCTCGTCCCTTCAAACAAGAATATCCAAAATATGCGGGATTATTCTTATCCCCGTGGGAGCTGACTGGCTGTCCGTCTTCAAAGTTAACAATTAGTCCGCACTGTACATGACAAGCTCTACAAATGACATGCTTAGATTCTTTAGGTGACAAATTAAGTGTCAAAATTCCCCCTGTGCCATCATCAGCTACGATATAGAATATATTAGTGCATTAATAATTTAATATCAGAGTACGTAACTATATACATTTTACGGCAAAAGATGACCTGTTAAATTTGATGGAAAAACACACGTTTTGTATATTAACAATCATCATCAATAAGTCATAAAAAAACCCCTTCTACAAATGCAGAAGGGGTAATTTTTCTAAACGTTTAATCTTCTGAAATTAAAACGACTTTCTAACCCGCACACCATATGTCCGCGGGGCACCTGGAGCCCGTTGCGAAAGACCAAGGCCAAATGCGACAAGCGCAAACCCTGTTGTATCATGATCATTGTCCAATAAATTTCGACCATAGAAGGCAACATTGGTGCCCCAATTCTCAATATCGAAATCTATTTGTCCGTTGACAATTCCATATGAGTCGAGATCAACTTGGCTCGGATCAGTAAATGATTGTACAGCAACGCCGCCTAACAACTCTTCTTCACCTCTAAATGTGTAGTTAAGTTGAGCGCCAGCACGAATATTATCGGATAAATCGTCTTCATAACGACCGAAAGCACTGAATTGCCATTCTGGACCCCCGATTTCTTCGTCACTTCTGTCCGTAACAATACCGCTGCCGATGTCAACATCCAGAAACTCTTGGAATTCACCTTTGGTATAACCGACGGTAGCGCCAAGAGATAAATTATCATTTGGAATATAGGTTAGCTCTGATTCAAATCCATAAAGCTCCGCTTCAGCGCCATTGGCGATCGTGATAATCGCTTGATTATTGGCGTCGACCAAAACGGGGTCAAATGCCTGAACCTGAATGTCCGTGTAATCAGAGTAAAAACCAGCTGTGTTCCAACGCAGTGTATTATTGAAGAAATCTGCTTTCAAGCCAAGCTCATAGTTCGTTACAAACTCTGGATCGACCGTAATGTCCTCAATAGTCGTACCTGGCAGAGTCACGAGGAGTCCGAGGGACTCATCATCAATACCTCCGCTGCGGAAGCCGCGAGATACGGTCCCATAGCCAAGTATCTCATCAGTTAACTTATAGTCTAAACCAATAGTCCAAGACGTCCCATCAAATGAAACCTCTTGTTGTCCCACTAATGGATCAGCACTAGATTCGATTAAAGCTAATGCGCGGTCTTCTTCAGTATAACGCAGCCCACCTGTAACGTTCAACCGATCTGTAATCGCATATGTGCCTTGTCCAAAAATGGCAATTGTTTCGTTCTCTGCCTCAGTTGTTCTTAGCCCGCCTACATTATCGATATCGATACCTGCTTCATCAGCATAGAAACCGCCAATTTGCCACTTTAGGCGATCATCTAGGGCGTCTCCAGAAATACGGAGCTCTTGAGCAAAGATATCTGATTCTTGTCCGATTTCAATAGATGCAGCCGCAGCAAATGGGTTTATTGATATAAGTTCTTGATCGCGGTAACTTGTGATCGATTCGACCTTAACACCTCCAAAGTCATAAGAGAGTGTTGCATTGATATTGAATTCGTCCGCATCGACGCTTGGTGACACAAATTGTTGTTGCGCAGCGGCGAATGGCCCTAATTCTGGCGGCGTTTGTAGGGCGATGTCTAAAAAGCCAAATATTCTGCCATCATTGAGCACTCGCGTCCCTTGACCGGCCTCCTCAACTTCATGGTAATCGACATTCACTTGAACAGACAGTTGGTCATTCGGCTCAAATAAAGCTGCAGCTTTGTAAAAAACTTCATCATCGTCACCGAATTCGTCACCCGTTAAAGTACCCACTGTGTCTTCCAGACCATCGCGTCTGACACCAAAACTAAAGCCATCTCGTTCTTGAATTGCCGCGCCAAACCGGACGGCCCAAGTTTCGCCGCCAACATTGGCGACACCTTCAAAATCGTTCCGGTTGAAATTACCAACATCAGCTTCAACATAGCCCGAAAACTCATTAAGTTTTGGTTTTGTCGTTCGGACAATAACCGCACCACCTGTTGTATTTTTCCCAAAGAGCGTACCTTGAGGACCTTTTAAAACTTCAATTTGTTCAACATCAAACAGGTTTGAAAACAGGTTTGTACCGCGCGTGATCGGCGCACCGTTAATCGTAATACCAACGGCTTGATCTGACGTTAACTCGCGGTTGAGCGCCGTTTGCCCGCGAATTGTAATGTTAGAAAAGCCCTGACCTGAAACCCCGTTTTGTTGGACATCGAAGTTAGGTGTTAATTGTCCAATATCGGCAAATTCTACAAGACCGGACTCTTGGAAAAATTCGCCCGTAAACGCTGTAACAGCGACGGGAACGTCTTGAAGACTTTCTTGAGTTTTACGCGCGGTAACAATAATTTCGTCAATCTGCGCATAGGCTGGCGCGCTATACACACATATCGCCCCGATAAGCCCCCCAGATACGACTAATGATTTGAGCTTTGATATATTTGTGGATTTCATCAAGATATTCTCCCCTATGGTATTGTTTTTCCGCCCGAACACTCGGCCAGCTGCATGACAAAAATTGAATCGCCTTTTAGCATTTAGTTTTTTAATAGGGCAAAATTAGCGGGATTAGTTATTCTTACAACAATCACTTTTGACAGGTGTGACTTAAATGCTACACTTTAAGCCTTAGAATTGATGAACACATAGCCAAACCACTGTTAGTCGAGTGCTTTTTTAACTAAGGTCTTCTTCGAAATTATTACGGCCCGAAAGCATGATTATTGAGGCACTCAACATTATTGAGACAATCAACCCGATAGGTGTGAGCGATAAGAGAGCCCATTGTAGCTAACTAAAAAACATTCAGCCATTCACAAGCTGAGACTTGTGTACGCTGCCCCACTAACATCTCGCGGGCGCGGTGCTGAGATAAGAGAGCT
>CAZFWZ010000111.1:0-6928 GCA_964522765.1 uncultured Caulobacterales bacterium
CTATCCAATAATCGCATTCAGCGTTGCAGACGGGCGCATGATCATAGACGTGAGATCAGGGTCCGCATGGTAGTACCCGCCCCTATCGACGGCTTGTCCCTCGCCCGCTTTTAGCTCGCTTAAGATTGCCTTTTCATTCTCCACGAGCTGTTGCGTTATTTTAGAAAAATGAGCCTTCAGTTCTTTATCATCATACTGCAACGAGATGGCTTCAGCCCAGTAGCGCGCAAACCAGTAGTGAGATGAGCGGTTGTCATTATCGCCGACCTTACGTCCCGGGGAATGACCTTCGACAAGCAGGATCTGCGTAGCCTTTTCAACGGCTTCACCGAGAACAGCTGCTTTTGGACGGTCCTTAGTACCGAGGAAAAGAAAGCTTTCACCCAGCGCACTAAATTCGCCGAGGCTGTCCCAACGTAGATGGTTTTCTTCGTTAAGTTGCTGCACATGTTTCGGCGCTGAGCCGCCCGCGCCAGTTTCAAATAAGCCGCCGCCATTCATGAGTTTCACAATGGAGAGCATCTTAGCTGATGTGTTGAGTTCTAGAATTGGGAAAAGGTCTGTCAGATAATCCCGCAGCACATTACCCGTAATCGTTACAACGTCTTTGCCTTTAGTCATTTCCTCAAAGGTGTAGCGCGTGGCTTCACGCGGCGCGAGGATTGGGATGTCTTTCTGTGCTTTGGCCAAAGCCGGCTTAATATATTTGATTAGCTCCGCATCATGAGCTCGGTTTTCATCGAGCCAAAATGCACCCAACCCTGTGGCATCAAAACGTTCTAGGCCCAATTTAATCCAATCCAAAATGGGAGCCTTTTTAGCCGTACAAGAGCGCCAAATATCGCCCGCTTCAACATCGTGGCTAATAATGGTTTCGCCGCCGTCCAGCACAATCGAAATTGTCCCATCGGAGCCGGCCTCAAACGTGGTTGGGTGTGAGCCATATTCCTCGGCTTTTTGCGCCATGAGGCCGACATTTGAAACGGCGCCGCATGTCGTGACATCCAGCTTTCCATTTTCTTTGAAAAACTTGACGGTCTCATCATAGACGGAGGCGTAGCAATTATCTGGGATACAGCACTTCGTATTGGCTGCCTTCCCGTCAGGACCCCAACCAATGCCGCCCGCCTTAATCACGGCCGGTACAGAGGCATCAATAATTACATCAGATGAAACATGAAGATTCGTAATCCCCTTATCAGAATTCACCATATAGAGCGGTGGTTTCGCGGCGAGCGCTGATTTCAAATCAGCTTCCATCGCTGCGTTTCCGGCTATCATTTTCTCAAGCGTACCAATGCCAGAGTTTGGATTAAAGTCGAGTTTCGTCCCATGTTTGGCGAGAAAATCTTCGAGATAAACCGACACGAAATGCCCAAAAATAATCGGGTCAGACACTTTCATCATTGTCGCTTTAAGGTGGACTGAGAGCAAGACACCAGGCTCGATGGAAGCGACCTCATCTTTGATATAGGCCCGCAAAGCTTTAGCAGACATATATGTGCCGTCCACAATTGTGCCGTCTTCGTAAGACAGGCCATCTTTGAGAACTGACTGCTTGCCCTTTTTATCCGTGAAGAGGATTCTTGCACCCCCAGCTTGAGCCGACGTGATCGTCACCGACTTTTCATTGGCGAAGAAATCGTCACCTGGCATAGACGCAATCGTCGTCTTATTTTCCGGCGTCCATTCACCCATATTGTGTGGATTCATTTTAGCATAGGCTTTGACCGCTTTGGCTGAACGGCGATCAGAGTTACCCTCGCGTAAGACGGGGTTTACCGCGGAGCCTTTAATTCCGTCATATTTGGCACGCACAGCTTTATCAGCCTTAGACTTTGGATCTACTGGATAGTTCGGAATCGGATATCCCTGAGATTGCAGCTCTTTAATCGCGGCTTGTAACTGCGGGGTCGAAGCCGACACATTCGGGAGTTTAATGATATTCGCGCTAGGCATTTTGACGAGCTTTCCAAGCTCCGCCAAATCATCAGACACGCGCTGATCATCGGACAACAAATCTGGAAACAAAGACAGAATCCGGCCCGCTAATGAAATATCGCGGGTTTCAATACTAATATCTGCGGCATTAGCAAAGGCTGTAATGATAGGAAGCAGAGAGTTGCGAGCCAGCTCAGGCGCCTCATCAACGATGGTATAAATTATGTCGGCGGAAGTTTTTGTCATATCTCTTTATCTTCTCGGAATTTAAAATGATGGCCTATATTTTCATTAGACTATCTACAGGAAGGGGTGGCTATTTCAACTGATAATGAAAATACTGCTGTGGTTTTTATTGGCTTATTCAACCTCCCAACCACCATAAGCAGGTGACTGCTATCAACCTTTATCCACGTCTCATTAAATGCAAAATCAGGAAAAATGTGATTAGCTATTTCCTTGACAGTTAGTTAGTCAAGTTCATGAAAAAAATTACACTCCCCCTATTCGCGATCGCCTTATCGGCCTTCCCCCCTTCTGCCTATGCTCAATTATCGGATGGTGGCAGCACATCTGGAAACACCGCGAATGTTGGCGCCATTGCTCTCTACGGCTCTGAATATTTTGGATCTGACGAAGAAGATCTCACAGTGCTACCCTTTCTGGACGTCGACAATTATAAAGGCTTCGACTTTTTTGGTACAACTCTCTCTTACCGCGCTCTACAAACAGGCACAGGAGAAGGCCTAGGCAAATGGTCACTCCGCGTAGGACCAAGCTTAAGCTACCTACCGGGACGCGACTCAAGTGACAGTGAGACACTCACAGGCTTGGAAGATGTGGACGGAAGCTTACTAGCAGGCGGCTATATACGCACAACAATAGGTCCGGTGGGATTCCGGCTGGATGCAGGACAGGATGTCATTAATGGGAGTGACGGCTTTTCCGCTATTGCGTCTGTCGGAACATCCCTTCCTTTTGGCAAGCTTAGTTTTCGCCCCTCTGCTTCTGTACTTTACGGAAGCTCAAAGTTTAATGAGGCGTTTTTCGGGATTGACGCAGAACAATCAGCGGCTTCAGGCTTAGCTCAGAATGATGTGAGCTCTGGCATTTACAGCTATTCGGTAAACCTCGTCGGTTATTATCCAATCACAGACAAATGGCGCGCCGATTTTGTTGGGTCTTACCGCTGGTTTACAGAAGAGGCCGATGATAGTCCTATCATCACAGCTGCAGATGGTTCAGACAATGGTCTATTTGTCGGATTTGGTTTCACGCGAGAATTTAACCTTCCATAGCCGGCTGCCAGTTTGAACTTTCTTCTCATTTCACTTATTGGCTCCATAGCTTTAACAGCTATCATAAATGTGTTGCCTGTACTTTTCCCAAATGCGGCGGCCAAAGCCGAGCGTAAAATCTCTGAGAAAATACAGCAGACTCACGCAGACCGCGTAAATCCCGAAACACCAAAGGTACGCGTCTTCTTCCCGTGGAAAGCCATGTTAATGGGTTCACTTGTGCTCACCGTATTGGTCAATGTTGTAGGCCTGCTCGCGCGTTAGCCCGTCATCGTCCAAACGGCCAGTTCATTCCCGCTCGGGTCAGTAAAATGAAAACGCCGTCCGCCGGGAAAATCAAATTGCGGCAAAGTTATTAAACCTCCAGCCTCAACTATCGCAGTCTCGCTCGCATTTAAATCATTTGAATAGAGAATAACCAAGGCCCCGTCGCGCGTAGGCTTTTTATCACTATCGGCATCAAATCCGCCCTCTAAACCTGCGCCGTGGATGGCGACATAGCTCTGGCCATAATCCTCAAACGTCCAGCCAAATACGCCGCCATAAAAGGCTTTCATCGCGCCGTTATCTGTCGACGGTAGCTCGATATAATGAAAACTGTGATGCGGAATATCAACCATTATTTATGCCGTAATCGCGGCTTTTATGGCCGCCAAGGCGTCATCTGCGCCCGCAACATTACTGCCGCCCGCTTGCGCCATGCCGGGTTTGCCGCCGCCGCGACCGCCAACTTTTTCTGCGCCTGCATTGACGAGCGTCACGGCTGAATATTTATCCGTCAGATCATCCGTGACCGCCACTGCGACCGCGACCTTGCCGCCGTCTTTGGCGACAAAAGCGACAATTCCTGAGCCAATCGCCGAGAGCTGCTCATTAATCATAGAGCGTAGGTCTTTACCCGAGACGCCGTCCAGAACACTGGCCATGACTTTAATACCACCGATGTCCTCCGTACTCGCGCCGCCGCCTGCACCGCCTAAAGCGAGCTGCTTTTTGGCCTCGGACAGATCTTTTTCAAGCTGGCGTTTTTCTGCGATGAGAGCCTCAATTCTTGCGCTTACATCTTCTGGCTTGGCTTTCAGCGTGTCTGCGAGTCCCCGCGTAATGCCGGCTTGCCCTTCAAGATAGGCGCGCGCCACCTCTCCTGTGACAGCTTCGACGCGGCGAATACCTGCAGCGACTGCGCCTTCAGACACGATTTTAAACAAGGCGATATCACCCGTACGCTCAACGTGTGTTCCGCCGCAAAGCTCAACGGAGTAGTCTTTCGGCGTATCGTCAATTGGCTTACCCAGAGAGAGAACGCGAACTTCGTCGCCATATTTTTCGCCGAATAATGCCATAGCGCCCGCCTCTATAGCGGCGTCTGGCGTCATGAGTTTTGTCTCAGCCGCTGCGTTTTGTAAGATGACTTCATTAACCTCATCTTCGACCTTAGCGAGCTGCTCGCGCGTGATAGCCGCGCCGTGCGAGATATCAAAACGGATGCGTTCGCCGTCGACCATCTGGCCTTTCTGCATCACATGCGGCCCGAGTACACGGCGAAGCGCCTCATGCATAAGATGGGTCGCAGAATGGTTAGCCATAGTGCGTTTACGGTCAAGGGCATCAACGGCGAAATGCGCCGTATCACCGACGCTTACTTTCCCTGTTAATTTACCGATATGAACATGCAAGTCGCCAGCGCGTTTTTGAACGTCGGTTACGCTTACAACCGCGCCATTATCAAATGTCACCACGCCTTTGTCGCCGGCTTGGCCGCCGCTTTCGGCGTAAAACGGCGTGGCGGATGTCACGAACATTATCTCGCCATCTGTCACCTCTTCGGCCTGCTCGCCGCCCGAAACAAGTGTGTGAACGGCGTCTTCGCCGCTTAGATTTTCATAGCCTGTAAATTCAGTCGGGCCATGCGCCTCGCGCGCGGCAAGCCAAATATCGTCTGTGCCTGCATCACCTGATTTAAAACCGCCTGCTTTTGAATTTTCCTTTTGTTTCGCCATAGCTTTGTCAAAGCCATCCGTATCCACGGAAATGCCGCGCGCGCGCAGCGCGTCTTGGGTCAAGTCAAGCGGGAAGCCAAATGTATCATAAAGCGTGAAGGCCGTTTCGCCGTTAAGCGTGTCGCCCTCGCCTAGCGACGATGTCGCCTCTTCAAGCAGAGCCGTACCACGGCCGAGTGTACGGCGGAAACGCTCTTCTTCTTGCTTAAATGTCGCCTCAATGCTGGCCTGCGCGCGGCCAAGCTCACCATAAGCATCGCCCATTTCTGTTATTAAAGCCGGCACCAAGCGGTGCATAAGCGGGTCTTTCGCGCCGAGAATATGAGCGTGGCGCATCGCGCGGCGCATGATACGGCGCAGCACATAGCCGCGGCCTTCATTGGACGGCGAGACCCCATCAGCCATAAGGAATGAACAGCTGCGAAGATGGTCAGCAATCACGCGGTGGCTAAACTTAGCATCGCCCACTGATTTTTTGCCCGTCAAATCTTCAGAGGCTCGGATAAGGTTTTGGAATAAATCAATGTCGTAATTATCGTGCTTACCCTGAAGTATAGCCGCTGTGCGCTCAAGCCCCATGCCCGTATCAATCGAAGGCTTAGGTAGCGGGGATTGCTTGCCGTCAGCGCTGCGTTCAAACTGCATGAAAACGAGGTTCCAGATTTCAATGAAGCGGTCGCCATCTTCATCAGGCGACCCCGGAGGCCCGCCCGGAATGTCGGCCCCATGGTCATAAAAAATTTCTGAACACGGCCCACAAGGACCCGTGTCGCCCATGGCCCAAAAATTGTCAGACGTAGAAATACGGATAATACGGTCATCAGACAGACCCGCAATTTTTTTCCACAAATCAAAAGCTTCATCGTCTGTATGATAGACAGTGACGAGCAGCTTATCTTTATCAAGGCCAAAGTCGCCCGTGACAAGTTTCCATGCAGTTTCTATCGCTTGGTCTTTGAAGTAATCACCGAAAGAAAAATTACCGAGCATTTCAAAAAACGTGTGGTGGCGCGCCGTATAACCGACATTGTCCAGATCATTATGCTTTCCGCCTGCGCGCACGCATTTTTGCGAGGTCGTGGCACGCGGATATCTAGGCGTGGTCGCCCCCGTAAAATAGTCTTTAAACTGTACCATCCCCGCATTCGTGAAAAGCAATGTCGGATCATTATCTGGCACGAGCGGACTTGACGGCGCAATGGTATGACCATTGCTCTCGTAAAAGCTCAAAAATTGTTGTCTGATATCGCGAAGGCTCGTCATATGGGCTTATCCTATTTGTACCCATTCATATAGAAAGAGCGCTCGGCAGTGCCAAGCGCTCTTTTCATTATTCTGGCCAAATTACGGCCGTAAACGTGCTAAGCTAAGCTTGGAGCGCCTCTGGATCTGTGCCCTCAGCATCTTTCTCAGGCGCAACAAGTAGGTCTTCAGCAATAAGGCCCTGATCAGCTCGAATGCGCTGCTCAATTTCATTCGCTATGGCTGGGTTTTCGCGGAGGAAGACACGGACATTTTCGCGGCCCTGACCAATACGTTCCTCGCCATAGCTATACCAGCTGCCGGCTTTATCGACGATGCCAGCTTTCACGCCCAAATCGAGAAGTTCACCCGTTTTAGAGATACCTTCGCCGTACATGATATCAAATTCAACTTGGCGGAACGGCGGCGCGACTTTGTTCTTCACGA
>CAZFWZ010000112.1:0-6813 GCA_964522765.1 uncultured Caulobacterales bacterium
CATATGCCAGCATTTTCTGCTCGCCGAAATAACCTTCAGAGAGATCATTCATAACCTTGGCCGTGCCGTGGAAAGTTGGCAGCGTGATGAGGTTATGGAAGACACCAGCTTCGCGAGCGATATCCGTTTGGAAGGCCTGCAGGCGCGCATCGGCTTCAAGGCCGAGTTTATCTTCGTCATAAGCGGCAGACATAAGCTGCGTATTGTTTGGGTAATCGCCCGCAGAAATTTTGCCGCTTTCAATCCAGTCCTCGCGCACTTGTTTACGCAGGTTCAGCGTCCAGTTAAAGCTTGGGCTGTTATTATACGTCAGCTTTGCATGAGGCGCTTTCTCGCGCACGCGCGCCACCATAGCGGCGATTTGCGCAACATTGGGTGTGGCCGTTTCAATCCAGAGCAAATCTGCCCCGCCATCATTAAGGCTTGAAACACAGTCCTCGACAACACGGTCTTCGCCAGTGCCGGCTTTGAATTTATAAAGGCCATTTGGAAGGCGGACAGGCTTAACGAGTTTGCCGTCTAGATGCAAAGCAACATCGCCTTCAGACAGTGGGTTAGCTTCTGTTACATCCTCAGTTTCAAGCCACTTTGTATATTCATACGCCGCGTCGCCAACTTCCGTGGAGACAGGTATTTTCTGTGTGAGGCCAGCGCCGAGACTATCCGTGCGCGCGACGATAACGCCGTCATCCACGCCAAGCTCTTCAAAGGCCATACGGCAGGCGCGCAGCTTCTCAACGAAGTCTTCGCGCGGCACAGTAACCTTACCGTCTTGGTGACCACATTGCTTAGCGTCCGAGACTTGGTTTTCAATTTGGAGGCAGCACGCCCCTGCTTTAATCATTTCTTTGGCAAGTAGGTAGGTGGCGTGAACGTTCCCAAAACCTGCATCAATATCAGCAATAATCGGTCGGACATAAGTTTCATGCGCGTCAATTTTGGTGATGATAACATCTTTTTCTTTTTGAGTGCCGGCCTCTTTTAACTCTGCAAATAAGTCATTGAGTTCAACTTCATCAGCTTGGCGCAAGCTCGTGTAAATCTCTTGGATGAGGTCCACGACGGATGTCTTTTCGTGCATAGACTGATCTGGTAGATGCCCAAAACGGTTACGCAAGCCTGCAACCATCCAGCCTGAGAGATAGACGTAAGAGCCATCAAGTGTGCCTTTCTGGCGCTTAATCGCGCGCATCATTTGCATGGCGTGGAAGCCAGACCAACAGCCGAGCGATTGCGTGAATTTGCTTGTGTCATTATCGTAGGCGGCCATGTCTTTGCGCATTTCCGTTGCCATAGCTTTGGCAATATCCAGATGAGTTTCAAAAGTGTTTTGCGTTTTTAATTGCGCAAGGTCTTCGAGATTGATTCCAGCAGGTGCGCCGTTAGGATATCTTTTCTTTAGAGTCGCAAGCGTATCTGAATAAGTCATTTTAAGTCTCCAATATTTCGTAGGCAGGGATTGTTAGGAAATCAGGCAAGATTTGAGCGGTTGCCGTTTCGGTAAATAATTTAGCGGCTTCATCAAAGCGGCCCTTCGCGAAGGCCTCTGGACCAAGCTCCGAGGCGAGCTTTCCAAGTTCTTCATTATAAAGGCGCTCATAGAGGCGCTGTGTAAGAGTCTCCGTAAAGCCCCCTTTCATCTGAACAGTGGCGCCATGGGCAAGCCATTGCCAGATTTGTGAGCGCGAAATTTCTGCCGTCGCCGCATCTTCCATCAAGTTATGGATGGGCACAGCGCCGCGGCCACAAAGCCAAGCGGCAATATAGCGAATGCCGACCTCGATGTTCGTGCGAACACCAGCTTCGGTCACAGTTCCGCTATGCGCTGCGAGCATGGCCTCGTTCGTAACGCGTTGAGCTTGGCGCTTTTTATGAATTTGGTGCTTAGACGGCATTTCAGTGTCAAAGACTTCCATCGCCACCGCGACCAAGTCAGGATGGGCCACCCATGTACCATCATGGCCGAGCTTAGCTTCGCGTTGCTTATCACCACGCACCTTAGCAAAGGCGGCCTCATTGGCGGCGGCGTCGCCTTTTACAGGTATTTGCGCGGCCATACCGCCCATCGCATGCGCACGGCGTTTGTGACAGACCTCGACCAAGCGGCTCGCATAAGCCGAAAGAAAACCGCGATCCATACCGACTTGCGCGCGGTCAGGCAGAAGGAACTGTTTATGATTGCGCAATGTTTTGATGTAGCTGAAAATATAATCCCAGCGTCCACAATTCAGACCCGTAATGTGATTACGCAGCACATAAAGAATTTCTTCCATTTGGAAGGCCGCTGGAAGCGTCTCAATTAGAACCGTGGATTTAATGGTCCCGTTGGGAATATCCAGAACGGCCTGCGCGAAATTAAAGACATCATTCCACAGACGCGCTTCTTGGTAAGCTTCAATTTTTGGTAAGTAGTAAAACGGGCCGCGTTCATCTGCGGCCAATAACTGTCCGTTATGGAAAATATGTAATCCGAAATCGACAAGGCTCGCGCTCATCGGCTTACCGTCAACAGTGATCCCGTTTTCCTCGAGATGCCAGCCACGAGGGCGGACGAGCATGGTCGCCGTCTCCGCGCCGAGCGCATATGATTTTTTCTCAGTCTTTAGGCTTAGCTCTCCCCGAGCGTAATCATGCATATTAATTTGACCTTCGATCATATTGGCAAAGGTCGGGCTGCTGGCATCCTCGAAGTCACACATGAACATCTTCGCGCCAGAGTTCAGCGCATTAATCATCATTTTGCGGTCAACGGGGCCGGTGATTTCAACACGGCGGTCTTGCAGAGCCGTGGGACAGGGCGCAACTTCCCAAATAGAATTGCGTATATGTTTAGTCTCTACGGGCTGTGTCGGCAGTTCGCCATCGTCAAAACGATCTTGCTGGAGTTTACGAGTTTCAAGCAAAATCCGGCGCTGTGGTCCAAAGCGGCGCTCAAGGTCGGCGAGGAATAGCAAGGCATCAGGCGTTAGCACTTCGTCGTAACGCGCCGCAGCTGTGCCAGTGACTTTGGCTAGCACGCGGTGGCGCGGGATAGGTTGATCTGTATTCGTTGTGGGCGCATTCATAGCGGTCTCCTAATTTGAGTTCACGCCCATACTGTATTTACAAATGAATAAAAGAGTCTATAAGTAATTGTAAATTATAGGTATTTTTGTAATACTTGTAAAAGTTTATGTATTATTTTTGTAAATTTTGTAAAATTATGGATTAGCCTCATGGCCGCTAAAGCTGAAAAATTACTGATTGGACCGCGCCTCTCGCGCTTTCGTAAGACTTTGGGGGTGACGCAAGCCCGCATGGCTGAAGACTTAGGGATTTCAACATCTTACCTGAACCTGATGGAACGGAACCAGCGAGCGCTCTCGGCTAAAGTTCTCTTAAAAATGGCGGAAATTTACGATTTTGACATCGCGGATTTCACAGGAGCGGGTGACGCGCATTTAGTGGCTGAGGTCTATGACGCGATGCGCGATCCACTCTTTAAGGGTGAGGCGCTGTCCAAAAATGAAGCCGAAGATTTGGTCAATGTCAGTCCGAATGCGGCGCGGGCTCTCCTAAAGCTCTATGGCAAACATCGCGACATGGCTTTGCGGGCCAGTGAAAACACACCCGACAGAGACCGAGTCGAATTGCTTGAGCAGTCCTCACAAGCCGTCGAATCTGTGCGCCGCTTTATTCATGCGCAGAAAAATTACTTCCCCGTACTCGACGCGGCGGCAGAAGCTCTCGCCAAAGATATTGGCTATAATAAACCCCTCATCGCGGCGGCCTTAACTGAGCGTTTAAAAGAGGTACATGATATTTCGGTACGGGTAGTGCCCATCGAGGTTATGCCGCAAATGCTGCGTTATTTTGATCGCCACTCAAAACGCATTAATCTTTCGGAACTGCTCCCGCAATCGGGCCGCCGCTTTCAGCTTGCTTTCCAAATTGGGATGCTTGAGCATCGAAAGCTCATTGATAAAATCGTCGTCTCGGCCAATCTCCCAAACCGCGAAGCTGAAGGGTTGTGCCGTAACAACCTTGCCAATTATTTTGCCGCCGCTGTGCTTATGCCTTACGGACGGTTTTTGAAAGAAGCCGAGGTTAGCAAGTATGATATTGATTTATTGTGTCATCGCTTCGGGACGAGTTTTGAGCAAACAGCGCACCGCTTAACAACGCTACAAAAACCAGAGGCACGCGGCATTCCTTTTTTCTTTGTCCGCATAGATGTAGCGGGGAACGTGTCTAAACGCTTTAGCGCAGGACGGTTTCATTTCAGTCAATTTGGCGGGGCCTGCCCGCTTTGGAATATCCACGAAACCTTCCAAACGCCGGGCAAGACCATCACACAGATGATACGGCTTCCTGACGAGACCACCTATTTCTCTATCGCGAAAATGGTCAGCCGCAGTGACGGCATTTATAATGCCCCTGCGCAAAAACTCACCATAGGATTAGGCTGCGATATCGCTTACGCCCCGCGCCTTGTTTACGCCCAGAAATATAATCTACAGGCTCCGCAACCCACACCCATCGGGATTAATTGCTATCTTTGCGAACGCCCCCATTGCCGTCAACGCGCCCACGCCCCGCTTAATAAGACAATAAGCTTTGATGTGCGGCGAAGAGGAGTATCACTTTATACATTTGAGGATTAGGAGGGGGGAGCCCTAGAAAGTGCGCATAGCCGACTTTGCCGCCATGCCGAGGGATTTGTTGAGCTATAAAATGGCTTATCATTGATCAACTACTAACGTCCGCAATGAGGATAATCGCACTCTAATCGCTTGCTATCGTAATCACCGCTCTATTTAATGCGCCTATGATTCAAACTGGCCCGAAAAACTCAATTCTTGATGTCAGCGGTTTATCCATAGGACAAGCCCATGACGCCGCTGTAAAAACGGGCGTTACCGTGCTCATCGCTGATGCGCCTGCCACATGCTCTGTCGCGGTCAGCGGCGGCGGTCCCGGCACGCGGGAAGTTTCAGCCCTGCAAGACGGCGGCCTTATTGAGCAAGTACATGCCATTGTTCTCTCGGGCGGCTCCGTTTACGGCCTCGCAGCAGCGGACGGCGTCTGCGCTTGGCTTGGCGCTCAGGGGCGCGGATATGCCGCCAGTCCGAACCCGGACGTCCCTGTCAGCCCAATCGTACCCAGCGCCATTTTATTTGATAATGCCAATGGCGGGGATAAAGCATGGGGACTTGATCCGCCCTACCGCTCCCTCGCGCTTGACGCCTGTAATAGCGTTTGCGGGCATCTAAATGAAGGGGATTACGGCGCAGGTTTTGGCGCAACGGCCGGGCTCCATGCGGGCGGTCTTGGCACGGCGTCAGAAGTTATCGGCGGCATTACGGTCGGCGCGCTTATCGCCGCCAATCCCGTGGGCTCGCCCTATATGCCGGGTACGGACTGCCCATGGGCGTGGCCTTATGAGGTTGATGGAGAGTTTGGAGGCGCCCGCCCCCCGAAAGATTACGCGCTATCACCCGCCCTAGACACAAAACTCGCCGCTCTCAAGGCGCTGCAAAATCAAGCGGGCCAAAGCACGGTGATTGGCACGGTCGCGGTAGATGCAAAACTGTCGCAAAAGCAGCTCAAGCGCCTCGCGATTATGGCGCAAGACGGGCTCGCCATGTCGGTACAGCCGTCCCACACACCGTTGGACGGCGATACAATATTTGCGCTCTCTACGGGGGACAAGTCTTGCCAGACAGCTGTTGATCTTGCCATTTTAGGCGCGGCAGCGGCAAGGTGCGTCGCCCGCGCGCTGACCCGCGGCGTTGTAAAGGCGCAGCAGAAGAATGCCTAACCCCCGCATCAGCGATATGACGCCCGCGCATTTTAAAACCTTTTTACGCCTGAACGATGAATTCGTACATTGGACAGCTCCGATGGACCAAACAGAGCTGAAATTTGTTCTCAGCCATGCGGATTATGCGCGCCAAATAGACGGCGGCGCGGGCGTGCTTATCGGATACGCTCATGACACGGATTATCCTGATCACTGGAATTTAGAATGGCTACGGCAGCGGCTCACTAATTTTTTCTATATTGACCGCATTATCATTGACGCCGCCGCCCAAGGCGCTGGATTGGGACAGCAGCTCTATAGTGATGTCGCTGATTTTGCGCGCGCGAAAGGCCACAGCCATCTCGCCTGCGAAGTAAATACACTGCCCGACAATCCAAGCTCTCATCGTTTTCACCTGCGGTTTGGTTTTAAACCCATTGGCGAGCAGGACTTTCCAGATTATAATAAATCTGTTCGCTATTACGCAGCAGCGCTTTAGACACACCGCGCCGCTAGCGCCTATTTACCATAGTGAAAAAAGACACTTGCAATCGCCCGCGCAATAGGCTTAAACGCGCTCTAGTTTGGAGCCGCTTTAAACCGCTCCAACCCGCACCGGTAGCTCAGCTGGATAGAGTACCTGACTACGAATCAGGGGGTCGGGGGTTCGAATCCTCCCCGGTGCGCCATATCATCATGCTAAATCATTGTAATATATAATTAAAATATGAATGAGGGAAACTGCGTCCTAATATTTGTCCTAATGCTGTTTTGGGAAGGCGTAATTCAGCTAATGCAAAAGTAACCCAAAAATCATGCAAACTAGCCCAAAGCTGGCGACTATAGCAGGCACGACAATAGACCCGCTCATGCCCTTCTCGGCAGCACGCCTGCGCATAGGCGGCACCATCTGAACAATGCCCAGCGTGGCGGCTATAGCTCCGGGAATGATGAGGCTAAACACTAGCGCCCGCCGCGGAAAACGGAACGGGACATCAATGATACTAAAAATTCCAAAAATGGGGTATTCA
>CAZFWZ010000113.1:0-6677 GCA_964522765.1 uncultured Caulobacterales bacterium
GGTATTTCTATGCATAATACATTTCACTCTAAATCGGTAGAGAAGAGCTATGTAAAATACTCTTTATCTATACCTCAAATCGCTTTCCAACTAACTGTGAAAAATTCCAAGGTCTCTGCAAAGAAAACCATCAAGTTACATGGAATTCCAGGGAACAAAGAAAACTGACATCTGACACTAAAAGGCAACACTACCCAAACAGCGCTTTGTTCGCATAATGATTATTATGAGAAATATATAATTTATAAAATATGCTAACCGACTGTAATATATAGCTTCATGCCATCATGAGCTATACGTTGTTTAGATAAAGTTTCTTCTTCGACAGTGTCAAAATCCATGTCGATATGGAGATTTGTTAGCACTGCCTTATGAGCCTTCGTTTTGGCTAGCCATGAAAGCGCCTTATCAACGTGGGCGTGAGTAGGATGAGATGCATATCGTAAGGCATCCAATATCCAAATTTCTGGACACTCAATCAAACTTAAAACGTCATCAGTGATATCCCACACATCCGGCGTGTATACGGCTTTACCCTCAAAAATAAAACCTAATGACGGAGTTGGTCCATGGCTAAGGCCTAATGTAGTGATGCCAATGTTACCACCTGGGCCTTCAACAGCAAAAACATCACCAGATTTTATTAATGGCTGCAATTCCAATATAGCTGGATGAACTCGGCCCTCAGGCATCTCAAAACAATAGTTGAACCTATTGAAAACAAACGTTTTTGTATGAGCATCCATATATGTCGGAATACGTTTTCGCATCCTATAAGCAATGGCGCGCATATCATCAATTCCATGACTTTGATCAGCATGATCATGCGTGTAAAGTAACGCGTCAATGCGGGTCACTTTTGCTGCAAGTAGTTGCTCGCGTAAATCGGGTGATGTGTCGATTAACACTATGGTTCTTTTAGATTGCTCGGGAGCGGCTTCCCCTATATCCACATCAGAGTTAGCCCATTTCTCAACCAGTATTGAGCACCGCGTTCGGCGGTTTTTGGGATTATTCGGATCACAAACGCCCCAATCCCCCCCTACTCTTGGGACGCCGCCGCTGGAGCCGCAGCCTAATATTGTTATGCGTAATGTGTGGGTCACAGTTTTGGCCGTACAGCCTTCTTGAAAAGCCTAAAGAATGCATCAGTAGTTTTCTGAGCCGTCTCTTCTACGCTCCATCCTCTTATGTCTGCGAGTTTTTCCGCGACGTGGCACACATAAGCAGGTTCGTTTCTGCGTCCTCGGAACGGCACAGGCGCAAGATAAGGACAATCCGTCTCTATTAGCAGACGATCCTCTGGAACAAATGCAGCGACACCTCTGACGTCACTCGCGTTCTTAAATGTAATAATACCGGACATAGAAAAATAGAGTCCCATATCAATCGCGCGCCGCGCCAATTTTTCGCCCGATGTGTAACAATGAAGCAATGCGGGAAATTTACCCTTAGCCATTTCGCGTTCCAAAATATCGCCCATATCTTCATCCGCATTGCGAGAGTGAATTATAAGCGGCAATTGTGTAGCTCTCGCGGCTTCAATATGGGCTTTAAAACTTTCCAACTGAACATCCCGTTCGCTGAAATTATAGTGAAAATCGAGCCCAGTTTCGCCTATACCAACAATCTTCGCATGGTCCGTAAACCTTATAATATCTTCTGCTCTTATATTAGGGTTTTCCTTGGCATCGTGTGGATGTGCACCAACACTTGCCCACATGTCTTCGAATGTTTCGGCAACGCCTAACACAGACTTAATATCGGATAGCTTTCCGCAAATGTTTAATTGTGTAGAAACGCCGGCGGCCCTCGCCCGGGTCACAACATCATTTAGGTCTTCTGCGTAAGCGTCCCCATGCAAATTTACGTGACTATCGACAAACATTAAGCAGCCCTTATTTCCGACAATGCCGTTAACATGACAGTCTTCTTATCCATGTTTATCTTGCTTTCTACAGTTTGCCATTGCGACACCTTTTCCCAAAGAACCATCCATGCCTCAGGCGATTTAATTGTCGGTAGAGGTTTGAATGCGCTATTCCATTCCCCTGTAACAGAAAAACTGGCTTGTTCTTGAAGAATATCTTGCAAGCAATCCCAAAACAAATTTCGTGCATCTGACTTATCACGCGCTGCCAACATGTTAGATAATATGTGGTCGGAGCTAGAATTATTACGCTCTAGACTAGACAGAAAACGCGTCAGTGGTTTGAGGACATAATCAGCATTTTGAGCGAGAGAGATGGCTTTGCCAGGGCCGCCGCGGGACAAACCTATCGCAGCGTCAATTACTTGCGGGGCCTCTTTAACTTGCCCCTCCAACCAGCTTTTGATTTCAGAAGAAGAAATGGGGCGAAGTGGTAATGATAAACAGCGAGAACGTATCGTTGGCAAAAGTCGTCCTGGCGAATTGGCGAGTAAAATTATAAGTGCATTTGCTGGTGGTTCTTCGAGCGTTTTTAATATCGCATTTTCTGCACTACGGTTCATTTCATCCATCGTATCAATCAAGGCTATTCGCGGAAGGCGATCTTCAGAGGGCGTGTTTTCGAAAAAACTACTCATAGACCGTACAGAGTCGACCGGAATTTCGGAGCGAAGTTTTTTTGTTTTTTCGTTATAAGGCCGCCTTAAGACGAATAAATTTCCGTGTCCTTGCGCCTCTATGCGCTGTGCAATGGAATCTGTTGAAGGAATATCAAGACTATTACTGAGTAAAGACTCTCCGCCAAGCATAGCCCTTATCATTCTATAAGCTAGTGTGGCTTTACCAACACCCTTCGGTCCTGAAATTAACCACGCATGATGAAGACGTCCGCTAGCCTTTGCTGAAATAAACTGGCCTTCCGCAGCTTGATGACCAATAAGGTCATAGCTTTCCCGCGGATGTATGCAACCAGGTGCTCTATCCGCTTCCGGATATTCAGGAGTCGTGATTTCTCTCATGAATCCTTTTAGGGGGGAACCCCCTCTTCCTTCAAGGATAAAGCATTAGCTTTGCTGTGCTAATCGTCCTGCAAGCTCAGGAAACTTTTGCGTGACGGCATAAATCATACGGGTATGTACACCCTGACGTTTTTCTCCCGCATCTAGCGTGAAAATTCGTTTGGGGTTTTGATTGGCAATATCCAGAAAAGCTGTACGAAGTGTATTATGAAATTCCATCGACTCAGCATCAAAACGTGAAATTTCTTCACCTCGCGTCTCTACGCGTTTCATTGCAATAACAGGATCAACATCAAACAATATCGTCAGATCAGGTTCAAATCCTCCCATAACCGCTTCATGAACGCCTTTAACGCGCTTTAGGTCAACACCTCGTGCATAACCTTGATAGGCAACGCTACTGTCTGCAAAACGATCGCTAATAACCCATGCGCCTCTGTCAAGAGCAGGCCGAATGAGTTTTTCAATATGATCAATTCTAGCGGCATACATGAGTAGTAATTCTGTCATACCAGACCATCGATCTTTTGTGCCGTCGAGGACAAGCTTTCGAATAGCTTCTGCGCCGAATGTCCCGCCTGGTTCACGGGTTAATACTGTTTCTATTCCAACACTGTTCAATGCCTCAACCAGCAGCTTGGCTTGTGTTGTTTTTCCTGCGCCTTCGCCGCCTTCCAGAGTAATAAACTTTCCCTTTTCCATGTTAGCCCCCAATCTTTGTTTTAAGTGAACGCATAGCGCGTCCCAAGGCGCTAAGACGAGGCACATCTTTCTTGGCGACAAGAGGAACTACACGTTCAGTCTTTCCTGGTTCTGAAACAATCAGCTCTGCAATAACATCCCCTTTTGCTACTGGTGCAGCCACTTCTTTATAACGCATTTGCGTCTTAAGTTTCGGTCTATCAGGGTGGTAAAGCCCTACAGAAACATTTTGGGTTACAACAGCATCAACAGTGTCCTCTGTTCCCATATAAAGGTCCACAGTACCGATAATTTCATTTGCTTCATAGAGCTTATAGGCTGCGAAACTATCGAAGGCAGCCTTCATCACTCGTACTGCCTCATCCCGTCTTTGGCCTTTGCTTTCTAGCCCATTTAAAACGATAATACGGCGGTCGTCGCCGCGTTTTGCTGAGCCAACAAGGCCGTAGCCCGAAACCTTAGTGTGTCCTGTTTTTAAGCCATCAGCACCAGTAAATTGTTTTAGTAAAGGATTTCGATTGGCTTGGGTAATGCCATTCCATGTGAATGACTTTTCGCTGTAAAGACTATAAAACTCAGGATAGCGCGCGACAGATCTTTGCCCCAACTTCGCGAGATCATAAGTGCTTATCCGGTGCTCTGGATCTGGCCATCCTGTGGAATTACGAAAGGTCACGCTCTCAAGGCCAATGGACCGCGCATGGGTGGTCATCATATCAGCAAAGGCTGTTTCCGACCCTGCAAGGCCTTCAGCCAGCACGATACAGGCATCATTTCCTGATTGAATAATCACACCTCGTAACAAATCTTCAACACGGACAGACGAGCCAAGTTTGAGGAACATTGTGGAACTGCCTGATTTTGCTCCGCCGCGGCGCCAAGCTTCTTCAGATACTTTAAATTCCGTGTCCATGGTAATCCGGCCAGCACGTATCGCTTCAAAGACTATTTCCGCTGTCAATATTTTCGTCATTGAAGCGGGGGCAATCGGACGGCGTGCATCTTTTTCAAATAAAACAACTCCCGTTTCGCTATCCATTATGACAGCATGCGGCGCAACAGTATCAAAACCGGCTGACTGCGCTAAAGCCAGTGAAGAAGGCAAACAGCCCAATATAAGAGAAGCACTTAAGCGTAGAGATGTTTTTTTTATCACGGTCAATCCAAATCAATAATAACAGCAGAATCAAAAACGCGCACCCGAAGGTACGCGTCTTAGTTTTCACAGCTTGGCGGTCAGGTAAAGGGCTAGACAGCAAATGCCCAGATTTTACCTTAATTTGCCCCGTAATTAATTACTTCGGATTGTTTTGCACGTTTACTGCATTAATCCATCGAGCGTCACTTGAGTTCACTGTTTTAGCCATATGTATCGGACCTTTAATGGTGAGGGTAATGATGTCGTCTTCATTCGCACCATCGTTCATCATCGCAGGGTCGTCTGGCAGAGCGACGGGTGCTTGCGGTGTCATATGCTGCGGAACGAAAGGCTCATATTGAGGCGCTTGGTATTGCGGGCCTTCATAAAGCGGCTGTTCAGCTGTACGAGGTGCGGGTTGCGCTGGCGTTAGTGGAGCATATTCCTGAGGTGCAGTTGACCGAGGCGTGTAATCGCGAAGTGGGCGATAGCTATCATTCGATGGGGCCGCGAGAGGCTCAGGAACAGCAACTGATTGAGGCGTAGGTTCCGACTGAGGCGAAACAGGCTGATATGGCACTGGTTCGGCAGGACGCGGTGCTTCAACCATGCGTGTGGCCGCCATAGGGTCGGCAGGGCCAGCATAACGAACACGAACGCTTGCTGTACCGTGCTGAATAACGCCTAACTCGCGAGCCGCAGCTTCAGATAGGTCAATGATGCGCCCTTTCACAAATGGACCACGGTCATTAAGACGAACCATGATGGATTTACCCGTCTCCATGTTTTGGACATGTAACATGCTGTTTAGCGGAAGTGTTTTATGAGCGGCAGTTAAAGCGTTTTTATTGAATACTTCACCTGTTGCGGTTGGTTTTCCATGATACTTGTCGCCATACCAAGAAGCCAAACCTTTTTCGTCATATCTAGGTTCGTGCTTGGGTGTATATTTCTTGCCCATCATTGAGTATTTTTTTCCAACCTTCTGATGCTTATATAGATCTTTATCGACACGCTTTTGATCAAAATTATCTACTTCAGGACGTGACTTTTTAGGGCGAGGTGCAGCAGGCTGCGGATTTACATAAGGTGATGGCACTGCAACAGTTGGAGCTGCTGAAGTATGCTGCGAAATGTGCGGCAATTGTGAAGATTTCGGAAGTTTAGTCGAGGCAGATGCGTATCGGACACTGCCCTCACCTGATTTATATGTGATTGGTGCGGCTTCAGATACCTTTACAACTGACGATGTACTACAGGCCGTAAGCGACACTGTGCAAGCTAAAATACCTAGCATTGTCATCTTCTTTATATTCATACGCATATATATCATTTACTTGTCCTCTAACGGCCGCATTTCACGGTACCCACATTTTCAACCCAAGAGTCCCTTCTCATTTCGCGGAAGGTTTTCTCTTCATTGATTGGTAAGCTAAACGAACAAGTTTAAATCAGGGTTAGATAACAAGGATAATGCTTCACCAATTTTCGAGGTTAACAAATACTTAACAAGCAAAGGGACGGAGAGCACGTCCTAAGCACACCATAAAAGCAGCCCCTAATTGGATAGCGAATAGCTTTTTTCCAATAATGAAGTAAAACACCCTTGCGGCTACGCCAGATTATGCTAATCCCGCGCCTGCAGGCCAAGCATACCCGTGGGCGGGTGGCAGAGCGGTTGAATGCACCAGTCTTGAAAACTGGCGTGGGGGCAACTCCACCGGGGGTTCGAATCCCTCCCCGCCCGCCAGTATATTCATCTAAGTGTCCGTCGTCATATAAAATGGTTAAGGCTCTCGTGATAACGCTCATGATTGTAATGCTGCACGAAGTTTTCAATCTGACGTTCTAAATCACCCGGCAGAAAGTAGTTCTCCAACAAGATACG
>CAZFWZ010000114.1:0-6531 GCA_964522765.1 uncultured Caulobacterales bacterium
ACTCAAGAAGCTATTCTGACGCTATAACCAACGCCGCCGCCCGCTCCTCAACCGCGGCGACAATCTCGTCGACCATCACGTCATTATCCGTCTTCCCCGTTTTCTTTCCGGCGTGATACATCATGCCGTAACCGGCGGAGCCGCCTGTGAAGCCTATGTCGGTGAACATGGCTTCGCCGGGGCCGTTGACGACGCAGCCGATGATCGACAGCGAAATGGGCTCACTGATATGGGCGAGGCGCTCTTCTAGGATTTGTACGGTTTTAATCACGTCAAAGCCTTGGCGCGCGCAGGACGGGCAGGAGATAATGTTCACCCCGCGCGTGCGCAGCCCGAGCGATTTGAGCATATCAAAGCCGACTTTAATTTCCTCTACGGGCTCGGCCGACAGGCTCACGCGAATGGTGTCGCCTATGCCCGCCCATAAAAGAGACCCCATACCGATGGAGGATTTCACCGTGCCAATGCGCGTGCCGCCCGCCTCTGTAATGCCCAGATGCAGCGGGCAGTCGATTTGCTCGGCCAGTTGGTGATAGGCCGCCACGGTCATGAATAAATCGGACGCTTTGACGCTGATTTTAAATTCGTCAAAGTTTTCATCCAAAAGCATACGCGCATGCATGAGCGCGCTTTCCACCATAGCGTCAGGGCAGGGCTCGCCGTATTTTTCCAAAAGGTCGCGTTCTAGGCTCCCCGCGTTCACGCCAATGCGGATAGAGCAGCCATGATCGCGCGCGGCGGCCACGACTTCTTTGACCCTGTGCTGCCCGCCGATATTGCCGGGATTAATGCGCAGGCAGGCCGCGCCCGCCTCGGCGGCTTCAATGCCGCGCTTATAATGAAAATGGATATCCGCCACGAGGGGGACATTGGTCTCGCGCACAATGTCGTGCATCGCCTTGGCGCTCTCGGGGTCGGGGACGGACACGCGCACAATATCTGCGCCCGCTTCCTCTAGGCCGCGAATTTGCGCCACGGTCGCGGCCACATCTGTGGTCAGCGTATTGGTCATGGACTGCACGGCAATGGGCGCGCCGCCGCCTATGGGGACATTGCCGACGTGTATTTGGCGGCATTCACGGCGCGTAATCGTGCGCCAAGGCCGGATTTGATCAATGGATGTGGGCGTGCTCATAAAGGCGGTGTAGCGCGAGATGCGGCCCGATTAAAGACCTAATAACGGCGGCAATTTGACTTGGGAGTGAGGAGGGGGCGCGGCTATTCCGTGGAGATAGGCGTCATGTCCTCAAGAGGCGTCGCTTCTAAAGGCGTATCCTCAGGCGCGGGGGCGAGCGTGCTTGGGGCGAGCGGCTTACCGGTAAAGGCCACGCCTTTCTCGCCAAATGCGCCGAGCCGCTCGCGGCCTTTGTAAAGTTCAATTGCGGCGCCGTCGCGCGCAGACAAGGTCAGGCGCTCTTTATCCGTGCTCCACGTCTCGCCCGTGACCATGATGCGGCTCATGACAGGGCGGCCCGTCGCGTCGGTGACTTGCACCCAGCTCGGCGCGACGGCCTTAAGCGTTAAAATGCTCTGGTCTTCGGGCAGGGAAGGCGGGGCGTAAGCCGCCTCGTCTAGCACTTCGGAGAGCGCTTCGGGGGCGGCCTCAGTCGGGACCGAGCCCGCATACCAGATTGTCAGCACGCCTGCGCAGCCCAGCACAGTTAGCGCCGATAGCAGTCCGCGCGGCAGGCGAACTTTCGTTTTGGGCACAAAATGCGGCATCTTGCGGCGGCCTAAATCTTCGGGCACGGCACTATCGGTTTTATAGCGCGCCACGGCCTGCGCGCCGTCTAGCCCGACATAAGCCGCATAGCCGCGCACATATCCAAGCGCGTAACCAATGGAAGGCAGGGCAGAGGGCTCAAGCTGCTCTATGGCGTTAATATAGCTGGTGCGAATTTTAAGCGCCTTGGCGATCTGCTCCGGCGTCTCGCCGCGGGCAATCCGGCGCGCCCGTAGCTCTTCCCCGATATGATAATCAGGCGGTGCAGACGGCGCAGTTGATATGTCAGGGCGATTTGGCATAAGGTGTTGGTGTTAAAGAGTAAAGTTTGAGGAGCTATTAACGCGCCTAGTAGAAATTTCAAGAGATGAAATTTAATGAGCGCGACATCATCACGGATGACAGTTTGGCGCGCGGACCCTATAGAGAGACTATGACATTGACCCCCCGCAGCTATGCCGCCTTCGCGCTTGCGCTCTCTGCTGCGCTCCTTATCGGGGCGTGGACATTCCAATATGGCTTTGGCTATGCGCCGTGCCAGATGTGCTATTGGCAGCGACATGCCCATAAAGCCGTTGTTGGCGTCTCCGTGCTGGCGATTATTTGGCACATAGCCAATGGCGCGCGGGCAGAAAAAAATGGCACGGCCCTCATTATGCTCATCTTCTTCATCAGCGCAGCTCTGGCGTTCTGGCATGTCGGCGTGGAGATGGGCTTTATCGAAGAGCTCGCGAGCTGCACAGCCGGCGATGTAGATATGAGCCAAATCGGCAGCGGGGATTTGCTCGGCTCGCTAGATAAAAAGATAAAGCCGCCGGCGTGTTCCGACGTGGCCTGGTCGCTCTTTGGAATTTCCATGGCAGGTTATAACGCCATATTCTCTTTGCTGGGTGCGGCGATGGGAGCCGTTGCGCTTCGCGCAGCCAATGCCTAAGTTTACCTCATGAGTTCTAAACCCATCATGGCCGGCACCACGGCCTCGCAGCGCAATAAACCCGTTACGCCGCAGCGCATTGCAGAAATGCTGCGCGTGGATCATGCGGGCGAATATGGCGCGGTTGCGATTTACCGCGGGCAGCAGGCTGTGTTCAGACGCTCGAGCGCCACCAAAGACATGGCGGCGCAAATTGCGCAAATGGAAGCCGAGGAGCAAAAACACCTCACTGCCTTTGACGATATGCTCAATGAGCGCGCTGTGCGCCCCACCGCTCTCGCCCCTATTTGGCAAGCGGCAGGCTATAGCCTTGGCGTGGTTACGGCGCTCATGGGGGAAAAGGCTGCACATGCCTGTACGGAAGCCGTCGAAACCGTCATTGAGCAGCATTACGCCGAGCAGATAGAGGCGACGCGCGAGAGCGACCCTGCTTTATCTGCCGTCTTCACAGAGTTTCGCGAAGATGAGCTACATCATAAAGACATCGCTGTTGAGGGCGGCGCGCAAGACGCCCCCGGTTACGGCCTTCTCTCGCGGGTGATAACAGCGGGCTGTAAAGCCGCGATTGAAATTACCAAGCGGGTTTAGGCGGCCTAGCGGCCAGCTCGCATGCTTTTGGAGGCTCTCCAGCGGTCTGAGTTTAGCTCTTCTCATTGTAAAATCCAACACACCTCACGTGAATTGCAGCCTGCAGTTCTACTGTAAGTTTAACGTTTTGTTATAGATTTTTTGGGTAACTGCGTTTTTACATCCATTTTCTCACGGCTGGGAGGGTGACAATGGTTGATTTGGTAAAAAGGTCTGACTGGGATAATATCCTAAAGTTGCTTGTGCTGACGATGTTATCCGATGGCCGAGTCTATGAGCGTGAAGTCGATACTTTCGTGAATAACTCGATGACTTTACGGAGTCAGATGGGCGTGCCGGGAATGCAAACTCGGCGCATGAGTATGGATTGGTATATAGAGCACCGCAATGAGCTCAAAGACATTCAAACAGGCGAAACTTTCGAAGACGATCTTCTTAAACTCATCGATAGCCTAGGTTTCTTGCCTGATAAAAAGCCATTGCTGCGATGTTTAAAGAACCTTGCGAGGCCGGAACTCGGGCGCACGGGATGCACTGAAGGCATTATAGCGACATCTCGAAAAAGGTGGGGCTAGCTACGCTTCGCTTTACCTCTAGGTTGTCTGCTCAATAAAAAACCGCCCTCCTGAGTCAGGGGAGCGGATTTTATTTTTGAAGGAACCGGTGAGGTTATTTCTTCAAAAGATCTCTGATTTCAGCCAGAAGAACTTCATTAGCTGGCGGAGCAGCTGGGGCTTCTTCTTCGGCTTTTTTAGCTTTGTTCATGCCTTTGATCAGCATGAAAAGAACCCATGCCAAAATCAAGAATGCAATGAATGCATTGATGAAAGAGCCGTAGCCAATCGCTGCGCCTGTACCTTCAATGATTGCGCCAGAGGCGTCTGTTTGCGCGGGTGTTAGAACAATTTTATTTGCACTAAAATCCATGCCGCCGCTAAAGTGGCCTACAACAGGCATAATAACATCTTCGATAAGTGATTTGATGACTGTACCAAAGGCCCCACCCATGATGATGCCAACGGCCATGTCCAACATATTTCCGGCTAAGGCAAATTCTTTAAATTCTGAAATCATTCCCATGATTCTCTCCCCAAGTTACATACGTGATTCGTACGGACAGCTTGTCGCATATAGAGGGGGGGCAGGTCAATATGGCGTCAAACATAGATACATGTACGCCAAACGCGCAAAATGGAGCTTTTATTTATGAGTTTGAGTAAAGCTGATACGACTTGGAAGGTCTAACGGGTTTTATCAATCGCAATTTTAAGCTCTTTGCCCGCCCGAAAGAAGGGTACATGCTTTTCAGCGACAAAAACTTGGCCGCCCGTGCGCGGGTTGCGGCCTGCGCGAGCCTCGCGGCGGCGCGTGGAAAAGGCTCCAAAACCGCGCAGTTCAACTCTTGCGCCTTGTTCTAATGTTTGGATGACCGATTCTAAGATAACAGCCACAACACGCTCGACATCGCTACGCGTGAGATGCTCATTTTCTTTATGTAGATTTTCGATAAGTTCTGATCTTAGCATAATCTATAAATACCCTAGAGAGCGTGCGCGTCAATGAGTTTCTACTAGCCGCGAGGTAATTTCTTAATCTCAGGGAGAATATGGTTGGATTATGCCCTTAGGCCGTAAGCTTTGCCTTTTGCAGGACGCTTAAGACTTCATCTTTGGAAAGTCCTAAGGATTTTGCGGCATTAATAACCCGGTTTAGGCTGTCTTTGTCATAGCGTTCGGCCTCGCGGGCCACATGGCAAAGATTAAGCGCGAGGCGGTAGCTGTCATCATGGCGCGGCGAGCGGCGCTTAAAGCTTCGCACGGCCGTCTTCACTGATGGGGGCTGTGCATAGCTATCGGTAATAAATTTTCTTAGCTCAGGCTTTTTATTAGGTTCAATGCTTAGCACACGTTCCAGCGCTGTCATTGTGGCCCCGCTAATTTGCGGAAAGGCATAGGCGCTAAGCTGAGCCAGAGCCATACTCATTGCGTCAAGGCCGCTGATTGAACACTCTGTGCGTGCGCCGAGTACCGAGCCGCTTACGCGAGACATATTGGGGCCGCCTTGGGCCTCTTTCATCAATCCAAACATAAGCGGAAGGTAGCGGATTGAGTTCAATATTGTGTTAAACGACATAGTTGGCGAAATGTTTACAATAGGACCTAAGCCCGTCGCCTGCTCATTAAGAATAGAGTCTATTTATAAAAAAACCCCCGTCAAAAGACGAGGGTTTTTCATAATTTCATCTGAGGCTTTGCTTACTTTTTAAGCGCAGCACCAAGAATATCGCCAAGAGAGGCTCCAGAGTCGGTAGAGCCGTACTGCTGCACAGCTTCCTTCTCTTCTTTGATCTCAAGCGATTTAACAGACAGCGTATACTCGCCTTTGTTTTTCTCATGACGGATGATTTGCGCGTCGACTTTATCGCCAACTGCAAAACGCTCTGGACGTTGCTCTGAGCGTTCACGAGACAGGTCGCCCTTGCGGATAAAGCCTTTGGCTTCTTCGCCCTCTTCGCCAAATGAGACGCCAATGCCGCCTGAGTTCACTTCTGTCACAGTACATGTGACGGTCGCGCCGCGGCTCGCACCAGCAGGGGTGTTGTCTTTGATGAGCTGCTTGACGCCAAGCGAGATACGCTCTTTCTCAATGTCAACTTCAAGGATTTTGGCTTCGACTTCGTCGCCTTTACGGTAATCCTTAAGGGCTTCTTCGCCTGACTTATCCCATGAGAGATCAGACAAGTGCGCCATGCCGTCAATATCGCCGTCAAGACCGATGAAGAGACCAAACTCTGTGACAGAGCGGACTTCGCCTTTGATAATTGTGCCGACAGGATAGCGGTCTTGGAAATCATCCCAAGGATTGCCCTGTGTCTGCTTGATACCAAGGCTGATGCGGCGTTTGTCTTGATCAACTTCAAGAACTTCGACTTCAACTTCTTGCGACGTAGAGACGATTTTGCCAGGGTGGACGTTTTTCTTTGTCCAAGACATCTCAGACACGTGGACAAGGCCTTCAACGCCTTCTTCCAGCTCAATAAACGCGCCGTAATCAGCAATGTTTGTGACTGTACCTGTGTGGCGCGTGCCGACAATGTATTTCGCGGACGCAGCATCCCACGGATCTTCCTGAAGTTGCTTCATGCCGAGGCTGATGCGCTGTGTTTCAGGGTTGATACGTACGATTTTGACTTTGACCGTATCGCCAACCGTCAAAACTTGTGACGGATGAGAAATACGGCGCCATGTCATATCTGTGACGTGAAGAAGGCCATCAATACCGCCCA
>CAZFWZ010000115.1:0-6344 GCA_964522765.1 uncultured Caulobacterales bacterium
CGATCAAGACCGCCCAAGCCCTCAAGCAATTCTTCGGCGTATTCTGTGATTTTGAAAAACCATTGGTCCATGTCGCGCTGCTCGACCACGGCGCCTGAGCGCCAGCCTTTACCGTCAATAACCTGCTCATTGGCCAGCACAGTATTATCGACAGGGTCCCAATTAACTTTGGCGGTCTTGCGGTAAACGAGTCCCTTCTCCCAAAATTTAAGGAAGATATATTGCTGCTGCTTGTAATAGGCTTCATCGCAGGTCGCAAATTCGCGCGACCAGTCTAGCGCAAACCCTAGGCGCTTCATTGGGCCTTTCATCGCGTCGATATTTTCATAGGTCCAGCCTTTGGGGTGGACGTTTTTCTCTATCGCGGCATTTTCGGCCGGCATTCCAAACGCGTCCCATCCCATAGGATGCAGCACGTCAAACCCCTGCGCCTTTTTATAGCGCGCCACGACATCGCCCATCGCGTAATTACGCACGTGGCCCATATGAATGCGGCCCGAGGGATAGGGGAACATTTCAAGCGCGTAGAACTTTTTGCCCGATTTTAGAGCGCGCGTATCATCAGCCTTAAAGACGTCTTTTTCGTCCCAGATTTTCTGCCAGCGCGGCTCAACTTCAGCGGCGTTATAGCGGGGGGTCTCGTTACTCATGATATACTCGCTCGTTTAGAGCGTGCTGTATAGCAGATGCAAAATGAGTGGCTAGAGCGGATTATGCTATTCGGCAGCGTCTGCGAGACCCTCTGTGCGGCTAAATTGCATCACCCCGTCATCAATGGGCTTGCGCGGGAAGAGTTTTTTATCGCGGGCATAATTATGAAGGTTAAGCCAAGGGGCAAAGTCGCCCTGCTTGGGCAATTTATCAACCGCGCGGGCGAGATACCCCGCATCAAAATCAATCCAAGGCCGCGGAGTCATACCCTTTGGCGCTACGGGCATAGCGGTTGTTTGCTGCGTTTCGTCCATGTGATTTAAAAGGCGGCAGGTATATTCGGCGATGAGGTCAGAGCGCAGCGTCCAGCTCGCATTTACATAGCCAAAGACCGAAGCCAGGTTCGGCACGCCAGAGAACATCATGCCTTCATAGCTATAGCTCTGGGAAAAATCGATGGGCGCGCCGTTTTTGGTAAAGCTCGCCCCCCCGAGCAGCTGAACCTCAAGCCCTGTGGCCGTGACGATGATATCGGCGGGGAGGTGTGCGCCGCTTTTGAGGACCACGCCCGACGCATTAAATGTCTCGATATGATCTGTGACCACCTCGGCTTTACCGGCTTTCATGGCTGTGAACATATCACCATCAGGCACAAGGCAGACGCGCTGATCCCACGGGTTATAACTAGGTGTGAAATTAGGGTCATAAGGATAGTCTGGCCCGAGTTCCTTTTTCACCATTTTCAAGAGAATTTTTTTAGCTTTTTCGGGCCTTTTTCGCGTGAATTTATATTCAAGCCCGCTCAGAAAAATATTCTTCGCACGGGTCCAGTTATAGGCTGTTTGCTGAGGAAGTATTTTTTTCAGTAGATTAGCAAACCAATCCGTCGAAGGTTTTACGCCCATATAAGTCGGGCTACGCTGCAGCATAGTGACGTGTTTTGCGGTGCCCGCCAAAGACGGTAGAAGCGTGACGGCCGTCGCGCCTGAGCCAATGACGACGATATTTTTTTCCGCGTAATCGAAGGTCTCGGGCCATTTTTGCGGGTGTATAATTTGCCCTTTAAAATCATCTTTACCCGGAAAGTCCGGCGTATGGCCGCTTTCATAAGAATAATACCCTGAGCACATAAACAGAAAATTACAGCTCATTTTCCGCCCATCGGCAAAACTCACCGTCCAAATCGCGCGGGCGCTATCCCAATCCGCCGAGATCATTTTGGCGTTATATTGAATATGCTGCCGCAGATTATACTCATCGGCTGTCTCGTTGAGGTAAGATAAAATAGCCGGGCCGTCGGCAATGGCTTTTGGGCTTTTCCACGGTTTAAATTTAAACCCAAGCGTATACATATCTGAATCAGATCTAATGCCGGGATATTTAAACAAAGCCCATGTGCCGCCAAGATGCGGCTGTTGTTCCATGATGGCGAAGGATTTATTGGGGCATTTATCCTTTAAATGCACTGCCGCGCCAAGGCCCGACAGGCCTGCACCAATAATTAAAACGTCAACATAATCCGGCGGCTTTGTCACTTAAGAAGATCCGTTGTGCCGGGCTTTAACTTGCTCAAGACTTTGAAATAATTTTCCGGAAATAATCTTTGGATTAATTGCACCAATTTGGCATCTTTACCAACAATCACGCGGCGTTTTCCTTTGGCCGTGCCCGTCAAGATAATCTTGGCGGCTTGATCGGCCGTGGTGATTGCCGCTTTGTCAAATTCCGCATCCATCTCTTCACGCGTTCTGCCGTTGGCAGGCATGACGTCAACCTTTGCACTTCTGGCAATATTGGTCGCCACGCCGCCGGGGTGCACGGAGGTCACGGAGACGCCGTGCGGCTCCATTTCAGTCGCGAGCGTTTCGCTAAATCCGCGCACGGCAAATTTGGCCGCGCAATATTCAGCCTGACCTGGAAAACCGATCATACCAAAAATAGAGCTAATGTTCACAAGTCCGCCTTTAGTCTCTTTGAGCTGCCCAAGGAAAGCCTTGCTCATACGCACCACGCCGTAAAGATTGACATTCATCACCGTCTCAAAACTAGAAAGCGGGCTTTCATCAAAAGAGCCGACGCGCGCTATGCCTGCGACGTTAAAGACGTAATCTGCATTGCCTATGGCAGCTTTAACATGTTCAGCGTAAGCGGCAATTGCGTCTGCATTCGCCACATCAAGGCGGTCAATCATCACTTTATTACTGGGACCCAGTAGTGATTTCGTTTCAGCTAGACTATTTTCATTGATATCAGAGAGCGCAAGATGCGCGCCCGCCTTGGACAGCGCCAGCGCCAGCGCGCGGCCAATTCCAGATCCTGCCCCTGTAATGACGCAGGTTTTGCCCGAGAAGTGTTGTGTAAAATCCATGAGCTTACAGTAACGCCAGACCGCAGGGGGTCAATCACTTCGATTGCATGACGCGGCAACAGAAATAATGGACACTCCCACGAAAAAGCCCGCCTTTGAGTTAAAAGGCGGGCTAAGGTGAGAAATATTTCAATGCGGCGTTACATCGCGTGCACTTTTGCAGGATCTAAATCATCCTCAATCGCTTGGTCTAGAATTTTAAAAATCTCTTTTCGTGACCGTAATTTTGTACCCTTAAAAGCGGCTGGATTAGCTTGTTTGAACATTTGCCCGGCCATAGGAATCGCCATGTCCCATTGCTCGGCAGGGACAACGCGGTCAAAAAACCCCGCATGCATCGCGCCTTTGGGGGAGAAAATTTCGCCATTTATTACGCAGCGATTGAAATATGATTTAGGCAAATGATAACGGCCCATTTCAATTCCGAAATTATGCATGGTCATTCCAATAAGTGTCTCATTAAGGCCAACTTTAAACTCGCCCTCTTTAATCATGGAATAATCACATGCCAGCGCGAGGAAGGCACCCATAGCGATCGTGTGACCCGGGGCCGCCATAATCACGGGGCGCGGGAACGCCATAAGCCGGCGGGCAAATTTTGACCCTTTGGACGTAAGTTCAAGCGCGTCCTGCGGTCCATCGCCCATTTCTTTTAAGTCAAATCCGCCGCTCATCATCCCGTCTCGGCCTGTGATGATAACAATTGCATCCGCCGCTTCGGCTTCATCAAGGGCGGCATTAAGCTCCGCCCACATAGAAGAGCCAAGCGCGTTGGCCTTACCGTCATCTAATGCAATGATGCAGACGCCGTCATTAATCGTTGTCGTAACTTTACCTGTCATAATCTTACGCCTGCTTCGCGAGGATTTTGCCGATAGTATCGGCTTTCAAATCCTTCACAGTCGCATCAATGCCCATTTTATTGGCAATCTTCACGACATCTTTTTCAAGCATTTTCTTAAGTTGAGCCTCGGTATAGTTGTCTTTTCGGCTAAACTTTGAATAAAATGTTTCGCCTGATTTCGCCATGTCTCGCACCAGTTTTGGCACTTCAAATTGCGGGCCATAAGCCTCAAGAAGTTCATCCGCGCGGGCCGTGAAAGCTTTCGCGCCAATTGTGTCGATAAAGCTAATCGCGCCGCCCGTGAAAGGGGCAAACCCCCAGCCAAAAATTGAGCCCAAATCGGCTTCGCGCGGATCATGCACAATGCCTTCAGCCATTGTGCGCGCCGCTTCAATAGCTTGGGCGTACATGATGCGGTCTTGAACTTCCTTAGTGTTAGGTTGCGGGTCCTGAAGACCATTGACCGCAAATTGGCCTAGCTCAGGCCAGAGATGTTTTTCGCGGCCTTCATAGACGTAAAACCCTTTTTGGTTCTTACGGCCAAAGCGCTCTAGCTCATTCATCCTTGTAATAATGACGTCGCCCTTGCCTTCGACATATTGGCTACCAAGATCGTTTTTAGTTTGCGTCATGACCTTATACGCGAGATCAATCGCGACTTCGTCCTGAAGAGATAATGGCCCGACGGGCATCCCAGCCATTTTGGCAGAGTTCTCAATCAGTGCAGGTTTCACGCCTTCAGATAGAAGGTTATAACCCTCTTGGATATAACGCATGACGCAGCGGTTTGCATAAAAACCGCGCGTATCTTCGACGACGATTGGCACTTTGCGAATCTTCGATACGTAATCAATTGCGCGTGAAATCGCATAGTCAGATGTCTTCGCGCCTTTGATAATTTCAACCAGCATCATCTTATGCACGGGGCTAAAGAAGTGAATACCGATAAAGTTATCTGGACGCGCCGACGCTTTAGCCAAATCTGTAATCGGGATGGAGGAAGTGTTAGAGCCAAAGATAGCTTTATCGCCTATATGTTCTTCCGCCATTTTCGTGACTTTAGCTTTTAGTTCAGAGTTTTCAAAGACGGCTTCGACAATCAGATCAACGCCTTTCAGCAAAGAATAATCTGTTGTCGCCGTGATGCGGCCTATGATCTCGTCGGCTTTTTCCTGCGTGACGCGTTTGCGTTTCACAGATTTTTCTTGCTCATCAATTGTAAACTGTTTGCCTTTGTCTGCGCCTTCTTGGTCGCGGTCGAGCAGTACAACATCAATGCCGGCGCGGGCGGAAACATAAGCTACGCCAGCGCCCATAAAGCCTGCACCGATAACGCCAATTTTTTTAACTTCGCCTTTAGTCTGACCTGCTGGCCGAGCTTCACCTTTTTCAATTGCTTGTTTTGACAGGAAAAGAGACCGAACCATATTACCCGAAACGGGATCAAGCAGGAGGTCACAGAAATAGCGGCTCTCTACACGGAGCGCGGCGTCCATTGGCAATTGGCTGCCTTCATACACACAGGCGAGAATGTTGCGCATCGCCGGATAATTGCCATAGCTTTCCTTAGACAGCATAGCATTCGCGCCGGCAAACATTTGATAGCCTTGCGCCGTATAGGGCTTGCCGCCCGGGAATTTAAAGCGGTCCATATCCCAAGGCTGTTTGGCCTTTGGATTATCTAGGCACCATTTCTTTGCCGTCGCGACGAGCTCAGCTTCAGGCACGACGTCGTGGAAGATTCCCATGCCTTTTGCTTCAGCGGCCTTAAGCTGCTTGCCCTGTAGAAGCACGGCAGACGCCGCCATTAATCCCGTCAGGCGCGGCAAACGCTGCGTTCCTCCGCCGCCTGGCAAGAGACCAATAAGGGCTTCGGGAAGACCGACTTTTACGCCTTTATTATCAGAGGCGGCAAAGCGGCCTGTACAAGCGAGCACAAATTCAAACCCGCCGCCGAGCGCGAGACCGTTCAGCGCCATCGCAACCGGCTTGCCGCAGGTTTCAAGTTCGCGAAACATCATATTCAGCTTGACAGTCTCATTAAATAAATCCCGCTTCGCACCTTCGGGGTCCTTTTTAAGGCGCGCTTTGGCTGCAGCTATATTGCCGCCCATTTCCTCGAGGTCTGCGCCCGCACAGAACGCTTTTTTACCAGACGTAATGACCATGCCTTTTACAGTGTCATCCGTTTTGAGCATCTCAACTAAGGCGGCAATATCGCCCATAGAGCTTAAGCTCAGCACATTCATAGAGCGGCCCGGCATATCAAATGTCGCCAGAACAATGCCGTCACTATCTTTATCTATTTTGAAATTTTTCATTTTATATCTCTTGAAATAATCTGGTCTAAACGCGTTCAATAATTGTGGCGCTGCCCATGCCGCCGCCAACGCATAATGTAATCAGGGAGGTCTCTTTGTCAGAGCGTTCCAGCTCATCCACCATTGTGCCGAGGATCATCGCGCCTGTTGCGCCGAGCGG
>CAZFWZ010000116.1:0-6113 GCA_964522765.1 uncultured Caulobacterales bacterium
AACACGTTTGGTCGGAGATGCAGATTATAAATCTGTTAGAAAAGTTGCTGGGTCTGTTACCCCCGTTCCAGGCGGTGTTGGCCCTATGACCATTGCCTGTCTTTTGAGAAACACGGTGATTGCCGCGTGTAGCAGACGTGGATGGGATACACCTGACGGATTAGATTTTTGAGCGGACGCAACCAAACGGTGCTTAAAAAATTGCAATAAGCTCACCAAATATATCCTCATCGGGTATAATCTCTAGGCCCATTATCGATCACTCTTAAGGATGAAATATGTCAGATGATCCCCGCCTCTTAAAAGGTAAGGAGGCCCGCAAACGAATTCTCTCGGATGTAAAATGCCGCGTTGCTTTGGCCTCTAAAACACGCCCGATAGGGCGACTTGTCTCCATTTCTATTGGCGGTGAAGATGATGTCGCTATTTACATTAAAGGGCAGGAACATGCCGCTAAGAGTGTAAAAATTCCATTCGAGGCCCAGTACTGGCCAGCGGATATGAGCCAAGAGACGTGTAAGGCTAAAATTACGCAAATGAATGATGACCCTGATGTACTGGGCATTATTCTACAGCGGCCAGTTCCAGAGCATATCAATGTGCGCTCCCTGCAATCCGCTATTCATCCTTTGAAAGATGTTGAAGGGATGAGCCCTGCCTCTATCGGGAATATTGTGTATAATGATTTAGCTTTGGCGCCTTGTACAGCGGCAGCTTCTGTCGAACTGATTAAGCAAACGGGACTGAAACTTGAAGGCCTAGAAGTCGTTATCATTGGACATTCTGCCATTGTGGGGAAACCCGCGGCCTTTATGCTAATGGCTGAAGGGGCGACTGTCACAGTTTGTCATCATATGACGCGCTCCGTTGCCGCGCATTCTCGCCGCGCAGATGTCGTCGTTGTAGCCGTTGGTAAACCGCATTTAATTGGCGCAAATATGGTCAAACCAGGGGCGGCTGTCATTGATATCGGTATCAACCAAATCACAGACAAGGATGGAACGACAAGAATTGTTGGTGATGTGGATACGGACGCTGTCAAAGGGGTTGCGAGCTGGGTCACGCCCGTTCCTGGGGGTGTAGGCCCTGTCACTGTGGCGATATTGATGCGGAACGCCATCTCCGCTTATGAGCGGCAACTTGCGGCTGGTTGGCTTGATTAATGGCAACTATCGCAAAAATCAGCTCAGGTAATTACGCGTCCAGATTAGACACAAAGGGCAGTATGCGTCAAAAACCTTTTCAAAAAAAATCTGATGCGCTCTTGGTCCTTCGAAGCCGATAGCATTTAGAAGATTATTGACCCGCCTTTTGAGTAAAATAGGCACTGAGATCACGGGGTGTATTGATATTATAAAACATGGCTTCATCTGCCCAATAGACGTGGCGCGCTTTGCAAAGGTTCGCCATCTTTAGAAGCGAGATTGATTGGCTCAAGTTAAGTGATTCAAATACAGATTCCAAAGCATCACGTCGCCACCATGCATAGGCTTGATGCAAGCCGTCTGGCGCTTCAGCGACCGCGCTGCATTTTCCATAAAGGCGCTCGCATAAATCACTTGGAATATTCGGTCCATCTACTGGGACTGTGAAAAATCCTTCATCAGAAACTAAAAGTGTTTTCCAGACTGAATAGAGCGCTGCAACCGGGCCACGCGGTCCAGAGGGGGCATCAGGTATAACCTTCAAATGCAAACCATAATCATGACGTCCGGATATGATGACTTCATTGCATTGTATTTTGATTTGAGCATAAACATGGTCTATCAGTCGCAATTTACCAAGACTGAGTTCAGCCTTATCCTGCCCCATCCGTTGAGCTTCTCCCCCAGCTAGAATCACTAACTTCATTCCCTACCCCTCTCAGGCTTATTGCAATGACCTTGCTATAATGAGTAGATTTTAGGCAAACCCGCATTGGGAGTCATGCCGTATAGGGGCTCCGCTGGCAACCCTTCTTGCAAAACCAAACGGCAAGCCATCAAAGCCTCCAGATCAACCCCTGTATCAACACCCATGGACTCGAACATAAAAACTAAATCTTCGGTCACGATATTCCCGCTGGCGCCTGGAGAAGCGGGACATCCTCCTAGCCCGCCTTGCGAAGCATCAAAAACCTCTATGCCTTCTTCATAAGCCGCAAATGCATTTGCGAGCCCCAGTCCATAAGTATTATGCAGATGTACTGATTTGACCTTATCGCCCCCTACTAGTTCGCGCGTTTTTCGGATCATGCGCTTGACCTGAAGTGGGCTCGCGTAACCAACGGTATCAGAAAGCCCAAGTTCATCTACGCCCGCAATCATCAGACGTTCAGCCAATTTCAAAACCTTGCTCTCAGCAATATGCCCCTCAATTGAACATCCAAAGGCCGTGCTCAGCGCACCTTCAAATTCAGGTCGAACATCAATAGGCTGACGCGAAATGAGCTTTGCAATCTGCGTGACGGTTTCAATCGCTTCGTCATGTGTTTGCCGTAAGTTTTTGATGCTATGCGTTTCAGAGACAGAAAGCGGAAAGCCAATAGACGTGACTCCTATGTCTATAGCAGCCTGCGCGCCGCGTAAATTTGGCACAAGTGCGAGTACGCGCAAGCCAGGCAATGTTTTGGCAAAAGCGGCTATCTCAGCCGTGTCTGCAAGCTGCGGAAAAAGACGCGGCGGAACAAAAGACCCGACTTCGATCTCACGTATACCTGCATCATATAGGCCCTGTATCCAACGTTTTTTAATATCCGTTGGCATCACACCTTTACAATTTTGCAACCCATCACGTGGGCCAACTTCTGAAATCAGGACTTTATCTTTCACAGAGCGAATACTTTCTAATCATGTTTGATGACTTCAACTTAAAGCCATAGTAATATTCAAAATTAACACAGAGATAGCTATGTCCACAGAGTCCACAATGGTTTTATCCAATAAAACCGCCAGACAAATTTTTGATGAAATTCGTAACAACCCTTCGCGTAAGAAATTTGGATTTGGAAACCGGATGGCCATCGTCAATGTCGACCCTCAAAAGTCTTATACGCGGCCAGACCTATTCAAGACGGCGTATGTCACCGACCCTGAGCAGATGAACCATATCAATAATATATCCAAAGCCGCGCGCGAAAAGGGCCTGCCAGTTATTTGGACACATGTCGCTTATATGGACAATGCCGCGGATTGCGGAGTTTGGGGGACCCGGACAGACACAGCAGATAGCTTGCAAAATATAAAATTCGGAAGTGAACGAAGCGAATTTGACGACCGCCTCGAGATAGATCGCAGCGTTGATGCCGTTTACACAAAACGTATGCCGAGCGCATTTTTCGAAACACCCCTTAATAGCTTCCTAAACTTCCATAAAATAGACACTGTCGTTATCACCGGCGGAAGCACATCAGGCTGCATCCGCGCCACAGCGGTGGATAGCCTCTCCTATGGCTACCGCACCATTGTCCCAATTGAGACAACAGCCGACAAGCATGAGAGCTATCACTATGCAAATCTGACGGACTTGCTTATCAAATATGCCGATGTCGTAGATGTTGCCGAGGTTTATGACTGGCTTAACAGTTACAAAGCTTCATAATGCAAACTACTCCAAACCTGTATGATTATTGGCCTTATGCGGGCCGACCAAAAATTGAATGGCCAGGCGATAAAAAACTCGCCTTCTGGATTGCGCCAAACATAGAGTTTTACGAATTCATGCCGCCCAACAACCCTAAACGGCAACCTTGGCCAAACGCCATTCCGAATGTGCAACAATATAGCCAGCGTGATTATGGCAACCGCATCGGACATTTACGCTTAATGGAGCTGCTTGATAAATACAATCTAAGAGGTTCTGTTAGCCTAAATATCGCTCTTTGCGACCATCACCCTGAAATTATCGAAGACTGTATGAAACGCGACTGGGAGTTTTTCTCTCACGGCATTTATAATACGCGTTATAGCTATGGCCTTACGCCAACGCAGGAACAGGCTGTTCTGGATGACAGCATTAAAACTGTTGAGGCCGCCACTGGTCAGCGCATTCGTGGTTATCTCGCCCCAGCTCTCACGCATACTGAAGACACACTTGACTTGATTGCCCAAAACGATTTTTGGTATAGCTGTGATTTATTCCAAGATGATCAACCTCAACCCCTTAAAACTAAAACAGGTAAGCTTGTTAGTCTGCCCTATTCGCTCGAAGTAAATGACGTCATCACCTATTCTGTTATGGGGTTTGACCCTGACCGTTATACGGACATTTTGAAACGCCACTTTGATCAGCTTTTACTTGAAGGCCAGCAAAGCGGAACAGTTATGTGCATACCCCTTCATGCCTACTTAGTTGCACAACCTCACCGAATGAAACCCTTTGAAGAGGCGCTGAAACATATCATGGCGCACCGCGACGATGTCTGGTTCGCAACGGGTAAAGAAATCGCCAAACATTTCATCGATAATTACTGGGATCAATCCATTGCCGATATATCGGCGCGCGGTACGGCAACAGGCGGAACTGGATTTAATCATGGATAAATCCTACCTCGAATACGAAAAGCGTGGCTACGGCCAAGATCATCAATTCTATGATTGGCAACAAGGCAAAGACCGGCCAAAACTCGGATGGAAAGATGGTGTGAAAGTTGCGGTCAATCTAATTGTCCCGCTTGAATTTTTTCCCCTTAATCCATCAGGCATGCCATTTAAACACCCTGGTGCTATGGTCACTCCATATCCAGATTTGCGTCATTTTACTGTACGGGATTATGGAAATCGTGTCGGCGTATTTCGAATATTAAACGCGCTACAAAATGCTGATATCAAAGCCAGCTTCGCGGTGAATGGAGAAATCGCTAAACGTTATCCGCCATTACTAAAGATGATTACAAAAGCAGGACATGAGATTATTGCCCATGGTATGTCGACGGATCACATTCATCATGAGGCCATGAGTGAAAGCACCGAAATGCAGCTTATTACAGACACGCTATCATGTTTTGACACGCCTCCAAAAGGCTGGATGTCACCGGCTAGCGGGCAATCTTCGCGATCACTTGACCTTCTCGCAAAGGCAGGTCTGAACTATTGCCTCGATTGGGAAATGGATAGCGTACCTGTAGCAACGAAAAATGGCCTCAACCTCATTCCCAATGCTTATGAATTATCAGATTTCACCTTATTGCATACTCGCCGCCAAACAGAAGAAAGTTGGCTTACCCAAATTCAAAATGCGGTGAGTTATCTGCTTGAGGAACATAATCGGTTTGGCGCGCAGAGCCTTGGGATCACTCTAACACCTTATATCATAGGCCAACCATTTCGTATTTGGGCGCTAAGGGCATTGCTAACTTATATTGCAGACATAAACGGCGCGAGCATCGTCAGTCTTAGCGACATTGACGCTCAATTCAGAACACAAAGCAGTGTGACCTAATGAAGGGACCACTTGCAGGAATAAAGGTCATTGAGTTTTCTCATATGGTCATGGGCCCAGCAGCGGGACTCATGCTCGCAGATATGGGAGCAGAGGTCATCAAAGTTGAACCTATTGGTGGCGATAAAACGCGAAGACTTCGCGGCGCGGGAGCAGGTTATTTTCCGATGTATAACCGCAATAAAAAAAGTCTCGCGATTAATCTGAAATCCCCAGAAGGAAAGCAAGCCGTGCTGGACCTTATAAAAACGGCAGACGTTTTCATTGAAAATTTTCGCCCCGGCGCGCTCGAAAAACTGGGCTTTGGATATGCGGCGCTCAAAGCCCTCAACCCAAGTCTCATATATTGTTCTGAAAAGGGTTTTCTCGACGGTCCTTATTCTCACCGCACAGCGCTGGATGAAGTCACCCAAATGATGGGCGGTCTAGCTTACATGACAGGCCCCCCAGGCCGTCCGCTACGTGCTGGAGCCTCTGTTATTGATGTAACGGGCGGCATGTTTGGCGCAATGGGTATCCTCGCCGCGTTACATGAACGGCATAGCAGTGGTCAGGGCAAGCATGTCTGCTCAGCCTTGTTCGAGACGACGGTCTTTCTTGTCGGGCAGCATATGGCTCAAAAGGCAGTTACGGGAACGCCCGCCGCGCCTATGCCTGCCCGCGTCTCAAGTTGGGCAATTTATCAACTGTTTGAC
>CAZFWZ010000117.1:0-6032 GCA_964522765.1 uncultured Caulobacterales bacterium
AACGACTCTCCTTTCAAGGCGCGGCGAAGGAAACAATTAATATGCTCAGCGATTTTGAATGGCCCGGTAATGTTCGTCAGCTCGAAAATGCAATTTTCCGCGCGATGATTTTATCAGATGGCAACACGCTTCAGCCACATGATTTTCCGCAAATCTCTGGCCTCGCGCCGCAGATGTCGCCGAGCTCTACGGACACGCTTCGCCTGTCTGAGCACAGCCCAACTGCGCCTGCCGCAGATGAGCCCGTACATGTGCTTGACCGTGAAGGTCACCTGCGCACGCTGGTCGAGATTGAACGCGACCTGATTGAATTTGCGATTGAAAACTACTCTGGGCATATGTCCGAAGTGGCGCGCCGCCTCGGAATTGGCCGCTCAACACTTTACCGCAAAGTCCGTGAACACGGCGTAGATGTCGACACGGTGCGATCAGCTTAAAATGTGAATTGAAACCCGCCGCATTCCGGCGGGTTTTTTATTGGGTTTAAAAAGAGTTCACAGCTTCGTGATTATTTAGTTCTTTACCAAACGGTAAATAATACTTACATGATCCTCCATGGCGGAAATGCCTCTTATTTTTTGACATGTAATTGACCAATCGGTTAATAACAAAAAGGGACTACACAATGACACACACAAAAACACTTCTAAAACTTCTTGGAACCGCGGCTATCGCCTTGACTTTGGCCGCTTGCGGGAATGCCAACACAGCTAAAACTGATACTGGAAACACGACTGCACCGGCCGTGAAAACGGTTGCAAGCAATGCTCAAGTCATTTCCCATGGACAATTCTCGGGACGCTCTGATCATATCACAACGGGCATAGTCACATTAGAGAAAACCGCTTCAGGTTATCAACTTAGGCTGAGTTCTGATTTCGAGCTTGACGGCGCGCCTGATCCTGTTGTCGCTATTGGCAACGGCGAAACATTTCAAGTGAGCAATAAACTTGGCCCTCTGAAAAACAGGACAGGTGAACAGGTCTATCAACTTCCTGCGAGCTTCACGCCCGGACAGTTTTCACAAGTCTATGTTTGGTGTGAGGAATTCTCAGTCCCGCTCGGCGTCGCTGACCTAAATTAATTTCATCAATAGACTCGAATACATTAATGAACCGCCTCAATTGATGGCGGTTCATTTTAAGTGGTTTACCGCTAAACACGAACACGTTATTTTCCTAAATAGCCAAGAACGATGTCGTCACGGTTTTAAGTTTAACAAAGGCTTTTGAATGGCACGCCCTCGGGAATTTGATAATGATAAAGTCTTAGAGGCCTTGCGTGATGTGTTCTGGGAACACGGATATGAGGGAACCTCATATGCTAATATTATGGCTGCGACGGGTCTTCAAAAGGGGAGTCTTTATTCGGCCTTTGGAGACAAAAGATCTCTCTATATTAAGGCCCTAGCACGCTATGACACGAGCAATGTCAGCGAAGGCGTGGCCATGCTGTCTAACGATAATCTAACGGGCATTGAGCGCATTGACGCGCTTATGCAAAGCCTCGTAGACGCGGCCGAAACAAAGCGCGGGCGTTGGGGCTGCCTCTTATGCAACGCCGCCGTTGATCAAGCGCCTTTTGATAAACAGACAGAAACCGCTGTGCAGAAAAGCATGGCGCGGATGAAAACGGGTATTGCGAAGGCGCTGAAAGATACAAAAGCCGCCGATAAAGTTGAGCTTATATGGACACTTTATTTTGGCGGCCGCGTCATCATCAAATCCGGCGGAACTAAAACAGACTTAACGACCCTCAAGGCGCAAACGTTAAGCCTTCTGTGAGGCCAATAAGCCAATGCTCCATTTAGCTACGGTTTAAAATTGCTAAATTACGGCCTCTCGGACCGTCTTATCCCCATCCCTTCTTGCGCGATTGCAAAGCGTGATTGATTTACGTCTATATTCTTTGTCATCAACCTGATGATATTCATACTGGCACTAAATACTCTGACCTATGTAATCTCAAAGTTCGTGTCTCACGCGAATTATTTCATCCAGACTCTTTTGTAAAAATGTGCTAAACGGTACAAAATAATAATAGACGAGGACCTGTCATGCGCTTTATTTATACGGCATTGGCTTCAATAGTTTTTTTTATAAGCTTCGCTTTACTAAGCTCGGCATTTGCGCATGAAAAATCAGAGAATGCTCACACTGAAAACGTAATCCAACTCGCGGACTATCTCGACTTTGAGGCCGTGAGTAACCCACAGATTTCGCCGAACGGTGAAGAGGTCATTTACTCGCGTCGCCGCATCGACAAAATGAACGATAAATCAGTTTCGACCCTTTGGATTATGAATGCCGATGGATCGCGTAATCGGCAATTTATAGACGGCAGCCGCGCACTCTGGTCACCAGATGGAAGCCGAATTGCATTTGTCAAATCCGACAAAAATGACACGCCGCAAATTTTTGTGCGTTTCAGGGATGTAGAAGGTGTTGCGACTCAAGTTACCAGTTTCGAACATGCGCCGCGCTCTATGGCGTGGTCACCGGACGGAGAGCACATAGCTTTTGTGGTTCGCGTACCTCTTAAGAATGAATGGTCGATTAAACTACCGGGTAAGCCAAAAGGGGCTAAGTGGAAAAATGATCCCGCTATCATCGATACACTTCATTACCGGCAAGACCGTGTTGGGCTGACCAATACTGGGTTTGACCATATCTTCGTTGTACCTGCGGAGGGCGGCACGCCTCGTCAAATAACGGATGGAAAATGGAACGTCGGGCAGCGCGGTATCGGCGTGATTGCCGGGTCCCCTATTCTCTCCTGGTCGCCAGACGGCAAGACGATTGCTTTTGACGGCCCAGGCAAACCCATTGAAGCGCCGCATTGGTTTGAAAGCCATATTAACATCGTAAACGTGGCGAGCAAAGAGATGACCTCTTTAACGAATGGCCACGGTGTTTATGGCGGCCCGGTATTTTCGCCTAACGGCCGCGAGGTCGCTTTTTCAGGATACCCTGAGCATAATGCATCTTATCCCGTCTCAAAACTCTATGTGACGTCAGTAAATAGCGGCAATACGCGCACGCTCGCCGATAGACTTCCGGATAGCCCACAATCAGTGACATGGGCGCCAGATGGTAAACACGTTATTTTCACAATGAATAAAGAGGGTCAGCGCAATCTGCATGCCGTAAACTTGAACGGGAATGGCCGCCCAGTGACCGACGGCAAGCAGGTTATCAGCTTTGGCAGTATGTCAGATACAGGCGCGATGGCCGTGATAAGCTCGACCTCCGATAGACCTCCTGCTGTGGCGATTTTAAAAGGCCTAGGGGATAGGCGCGAGATTAAACCGCTCACAGATGTGAATAGCGATATTTTTGCAGATAAATCCTTGGGTAAAGTTGAAGAAATTTGGTATGAGTCGGAATCCGAAACAGGCGAAAGCGCGAAGGTTCAGGGCTGGATCGTTTATCCGCCAGATTATGAGGACGGGAAGAGCTATCCGCTCATGCTGTCTATTCATGGCGGACCTCATGCTATGTATAATAGCGGATTTAATTTCACGTTTCAGGAATTTGCCGCTCGCGGTTATGTGGTGCTTTACACTAATCCACGCGGGTCTACTGGATATGGAAGCGATTTCGTCAATGCTATCCAGCACCGTTACCCCGGCCCAGTTGATTACGCCGACCTCATGAACGGTGTTGATTATGTCATAGATAAAGGCATCGCTGACGAAAACAGAATGTTCGTCACAGGGTGCTCAGGCGGGGGCGTATTAACAACATGGGTAATTGGACAGACAGATCGTTTTAAGGCCGCCGCGGCGCTTTGCCCTGTCGTCAATTGGATAGGAATGTCGGGGACGACTGACGTGGTGGGTTGGCTTTATAATTTCTTCCCAAAACCGTTTTGGGAAGACCCAAAACCATGGCTTGATCACTCAACGATTATGCACGTCGGAAATGTCGAAACGCCAACGCTTCTCATGACGGGTACGAAAGACCTAAGAACACCGCTTGGCGAGGCAGAAGAATATTTTGCAGCCCTTAAGATACGCGGCGTACCGACAAAACTCGTTCCAATGGAAGGCGAATATCATGGCACGCGCTCTATCCCGTCTAATTACCTGCGAACGAGCCTGATGCTAAGAAAATGGTTTGAGGAGTATGACCCTGCGAAGCAAAATGAAGATGAACAAAAAGATGAGTAAACGAAGCTGAGAGTCAGGTCAGAATCAGACCCTTGTCACGACTTGCAAATCATAGCTACTGGATTTTAAATCAATCACTGGTGGACGCTCGGACTGCATCTTTCCTTCGCTAACTCCCCTACTGACAAACTCAACCTCTTGCGCTAAGGCAAAGCGTGATTGATTTGCGACCCGTATTCTTTGTTGTCGGGCTGATGGTAGCTGCCCTCGGCCTAATGATGTTTGTGCCGATGACTGTGGACTTCTATCATGGTGATAAAAGCTGGCAGACCTTTGGTATCTCGGGTGTTTTAACAACGATGATGGGCGCCGTTATGGCGACAGCGGCCTATACGCCGGAGCCTAATCTCGGCGCGCGGGGCGCGTTTCTTTTGACCGTGTTAAGCTGGGTCGCCCTGTCCTTTTTTGCGGCTATACCCTTTCTGATGGACCCAATGCAGCTGTCATTTACAGACGCTATGTTTGAAGCCACAAGCGGTATCACAACAACAGGCGCAACGGTTCTAACAGGGCTGGATGATTTAGACAAAGGCGTATTGCTCTGGCGCGCGATTTTGCAATGGATTGGCGGCGTGGGTATTGTCGTGACCGCCATGGCTGTGCTGCCTATGCTCAAAGTTGGGGGCATGCAGCTCTTTCGGCTAGAGAGCTCAGATATGGGCGAGAAGATTCTACCGCGCGCGGCCTCTATCGCTAAAGCCATTGGTATTATTTATCTTATCCTGACGATTGCTTGCGCTATCGGATATATGATGGTCGGGATGAGCTCATTTAATGCCGCCGCCCATGCCATGACGACGGTTTCAACGGGTGGTTATTCAACGTCTGACTTATCAATGGGCGGCTATATGGACGGCGGCGCAGATATTGTTGGTGTCGCGTTTATGATTCTCGGATCGCTGCCTTTTGCGGCCTATCTCTTAATGGGGCGCGGCGACCTCTCTGCACCGTTTAAAGACCCGCAAATACGAGCCTTTATTGGTCTACTTCTATTCCTCACTCTTACTGTAACCTTAGGCCTACTTGCAACATCGGGTTTGGAAAATGCTCGCGCTCTAAGGCTTGCGGTCTTTAACACAGTCTCCATTGTGACAGGCACAGGTTTTGCCACAGCTGATTATCAGACATGGGGCACCTTTGCTATTGGCTTGTTTTTTGTCTTTATGTTTGTTGGCGGCTGCGCAGGTTCGACAACCTGCTCAGTAAAAATCTTCCGTTATCAAGTTGCCTTTGAGGCGCTTAAATCTTACCTTTTCCGCATGCCCAAACAGCACGCGATTGCACCCATGCGTTATGACGGCAGACCCTTGCCCGAACAAATCGTATTCTCAGTCATGAGTTTCTTCTTTTTGTTTTTCGCGACTTTTGCTGTCACAGCCATTTTGCTCTCGCTAATCGGGCTTGACCCAATTACGGCGTGGTCCGGCGCCGCTAGCGCGGTCGCCAATGTTGGCCCGGGATTAGGAGATATTATCGGCCCGGCTGGAACATATCAAACTCTGCCAAATTCCGCCAAATGGGTCCTACTGACCGCTATGATTATCGGCCGCCTCGAGATTGTCACAGCGCTCGTCATAATGATGCCGGGGTTTTGGAGAGGGTAAATGGCAGTTGCGTCAATTACGCTGTAATAATTTTAACCCTCAACAAACAGTGAGACACGGGCCGTCTTCAACCTACTTTAAATCCTGCGGATCAAACATATAATCCTCAGCACAAAACTCGCAATTAGCCGTAATAACCCCGTCCTCTGCCATTTCTTTTAGCGCGTCAGCGGTAAACCCTTTTAGCGCGTGCAAAAGCCGGTCTCGAGAGCAGCGGCAATTTGCGTCCACAGGCATGGTCTCGATGAGGCGCGCGC
>CAZFWZ010000118.1:0-6021 GCA_964522765.1 uncultured Caulobacterales bacterium
CCGAACTTCTCAAATATTACCGCGATATGCTGCTCATTCGCCGTTTTGAAGAAAAAGCGGGTCAGCTATACGGCATGGGCCAAATCGCTGGCTTTTGTCACCTTTACATTGGTCAAGAAGCCGTCGTTACGGGATGCCGCGCTGGTATGAAAGACGGCGATCAGATGATTACAGGTTATCGTGACCACGGCCATATGCTGGCGTGTGATATGGAATCGCGCGGCGTGATGGCTGAGTTGACGGGCCGCAGCGGCGGTTATTCGCGCGGCAAGGGCGGCTCTATGCACATGTTCAGCACAGAGAAAAAATTCTTTGGTGGTCACGGCATTGTGGGCGCGCAAGTCCCGCTCGGCGCGGGTCTCGGCTTTTCGAATAAATATTTGGGTAATGGCGCGGTTAGCCTCGCTTTTTTCGGCGACGGCGCCTCCAATCAAGGCCAAGTCTATGAGACGTTCAACATGGCCAAGCTTTGGGATTTGCCTGTCGTATTTGTTATTGAAAACAATCAATACGCCATGGGAACTTCGGTTGAACGCAGCTCTGCTGAGACGGAACTGTACAAACGCGGTTCATCATTTGAGATTGAAGGTATGCAAGTCGACGGCATGAATGTGCTGGCTGTTCGCGACGCTGCTAAGAAGGCGATTAAACATGCCCGCGATGGCAAAGGCCCCATGATTTTGGAAATGAAGACATACCGTTATCGCGGCCACTCTATGTCTGATCCAGCGAAATACCGTACGCGCGACGAAGTGCAAAAAACGCGTAGTGAGCGCGATCCGATTGATATGGTCAAAGATCGTTTATTGGACGAAAAATGGGCTGACGAAGCCGCGCTTAAGATTATTGATAAAGAAATCAAAGCCATTGTCTCCGACGCAGCAGAATTTGCGCAAACTTCGCCGGAGCCAGATCCATCTGAGCTTTATACTGACGTATTACTAGAGGCGTAATTATGCCTATTGAAATTGATTATTTAATCGCGTCCATTGCGCTGTTTCTCGTGATGATTGTCGTGCAAGCATTAAGCTCTATCTCAAGCCAATCTCTTGGCATGCTTGTGGGGCCGCGTGATGATATGGCTGATAAGACAATATTTGCGGGGCGTGCACGCCGTGCAAATGCCAACATGATGGAAGGGCTAATCATGTTTGCGCCTCTCGTTCTAGCCGCCGCCTATACTGACCGGTTTAATGAAATGACGGCTTTGGGGGCCGCTTTGTTTTTCTGGGGCCGTCTCGCTTTCGCGCCCAGCTATTGGCTGGGGCTACCGTGGATTCGCACACTCGTTTGGGGCGTCTCAGTTGCGGGCATCGTACTTGTTCTTCTACAAGTCATTCCATTTTCTAAGGGTCTTTCTTAATGGCAATCGATATTCAAATGCCGGCTTTGTCTCCGACTATGGAGGAAGGCACACTGTCAAAATGGCTCGTTCAAGAGGGCGACAAAGTCGTTTCTGGAGATATTTTGGCCGAAATTGAAACGGATAAAGCCACGATGGAAGTCGAGTCGATTGACGAAGGCGTTGTTGGCAAAATTATCGTGGCGGCCGGTACGGACGGCGTAAAAGTTGGCGCTGTGATTTTGCAGCTTCTCGAGGACGGCGATAGCGCCTCTGATTTGAGCGCGCCGCCTGCGCCGGCAGCCCCTGCCAAAACAGAACCCCTAGACACTGCGCCAGCTGCTGAGCCAGCGCCGCAAGCGGCGGCACCTGTCGCTAAAGTGAAATCTGAAACCGACGTTCCGTCTAATATTAAAATGGTAGAAACCACAGTGCGCGATGCGCTGCGCGACGCTATGGCCGAAGAAATGCGCCGCGACGAAACTGTGTTCGTCATGGGCGAAGAAGTCGCTGAATATCAGGGCGCTTACAAAGTGACGCGCGAACTGCTTCAGGAATTTGGCAACCGACGCGTGGTGGATACGCCGATTACTGAATATGGCTTTGCCGGTATCGGTGTCGGCGCTGCTATGGGCGGTCTTAAACCGATTGTCGAATTTATGACATGGAATTTCGGCATGCAGGCGATTGATCATATCATCAACTCTGCGGCGAAGACACTTTATATGTCAGGCGGCCAGATGCGCTGCCCGATTGTTTTCCGCGGCCCTAATGGTGTAGCCTCTCGTGTGGGCGCGCAGCACAGCCATGATTATGCCAGCTGGTATGCCAATGTGCCGGGCCTTAAAGTCGTCGCGCCTTATGATGCGGCTGACGCCAAAGGGCTTTTAAAATCAGCTATACGCGACCCCAATCCAGTTGTTTTCCTCGAACATGAGCTGCTCTACGGCACGACATTCGAAGTCCCCGATATGGATGATTTCCTTGTCCCGATTGGTAAAGCCAAAGTACGCCGCGAAGGCGCGGACGTAACCATCGTGACTCACTCCCGAATGGTAGGATATGCGCTCGAAGCCGCGGAAACACTTGCCGCAGAAGGTATTGACGCCGAAGTCATTGATTTGCGCACTATCCGCCCGCTTGATACAGAAACAGTCATCGCCTCGGTGAAGAAAACAAACCGCCTTGTCTGCGCCGAAGAGGGCTGGGGCCAGTCTGGCATCGGCGCCGAAGTTGCCGCCCGCGTAGTCGATGAAGCCTTTGATTATCTGGATGCGCCGCCTGCGCGCGTTTTCCAAGTAGACGTGCCGATGCCCTATGCCGCTAACCTAGAAGCGCTAAGTTTGCCGGGCCCAGAGGATATAGTCGAAGCGGCTAAAGCCGTTTGTTATAAGGATTAAGTCATGCCCATTGAAATCCTGATGCCCGCGCTTTCCCCGACTATGGAGGAGGGGACTTTGTCCAAATGGCTGGTCGCGGAAGGCGACACGGTTAATTCCGGCGATGTGCTGGCCGAGATCGAGACTGATAAAGCGACGATGGAAGTCGAAGCTGTTGAAGAAGGTAAAATCGCTAAAATTCTTGTCGCGGGCGGCAGCGAAGGCGTTAAAGTCAATGCTCCGATTGCGATATTGCTTGAAGAGGATGAGGACGAAAGCGCGCTAGAAGGATTTGGCGGCGGCGCGGCCCCTGCGCCTGCTAAAGCAGAACCCAAAGCGCCTAAGGCTGCTGAACCTACGGCGCCAAAGCCGCAAGCCTCGAAGGTTGCGCCTCAAGCGGCGGTTTCCTCTGGTGATAGACTTAAAGCCTCACCACTGGCCAAACGCATAGCTAAAGATGCAGGTTTAGATCTAGCCTCTATTTCTGGCTCTGGCCCCAATGGCCGTATTGTCAAAGCAGACGTGGAAGCGGCGAAAGCTGGCGGGGGTGCGGCGAAGCCTACGCCGCAAGTGAATGAGCAAACCGCTGCGCCTGTTACGTCGACTGACGTTGGTATGCCTCTTGGCGGCGGCGCGGAATACCTCACCCAGCGCGGCATTACCGCTGGCACATATGACCTTGAGCCGCTTGACGGTATGCGCCGCGTGATTGCGAAGCGCCTATTGGAATCTAATAACAACGTGCCTGATTTCCCTCTGACCGTGGATTGCGAAATCGACGCTCTGCTAAAAATGCGTAAAGAGCTTAACGCGCAAGCGCCTGAAGGTGTGAAAATATCTGTCAATGATATGCTTATTCGCGCCTCTGCTTTGGCCCTCAAACATGTACCAAAAGCCAATGCGAGCTTTACGCCTGACGGTATTGCCTATCATCATAATGCCGATGTGGCTGTGGCGGTCGCAATTGACGGCGGCTTAATTACGCCGATTGTACGGGCGGCCGATAATAAAGGTCTGTCGACCATTTCTGTTGAGATGAAAGATCTTGCAGGCCGCGCGCGTTCAAGAAAGCTCAAGCCTCAGGAATATCAAGGCGGTACGTTTAGTATTTCTAACCTTGGCATGATGGGTATTCGCGAATTTGGCTCGATCATCAATGAACCGCAGGGCATGATTTTGTCAGTTGGAGCAGGTGAACCTCGGGCTGTCGTCAAAGACGGTGCGATTGCCGTGGCGACGGTTATGACAGTGACGCTAACATGTGATCACCGCGTGGTAGACGGTGCGCTCGGCGCCGAATGGCTTCAGCACTTTAAACGTTATGTGCAGCAGCCCATCACAATGATGCTTTAGAGGAAAATTCTCCTGACAGGGGAATTACACATGGAGACAGGGTTAGACCTTGCCCCATTTCTGCTTTAATCTAGTCTTAGTCTTTCGTTAACCACGATATCGGGATGAAAAGAGGCGGGTTATGCTAGGTAAAACACTGATTTTAGGACTTATTTCGGCAAGTGCTGCTGGAGGAATCGTTTATTACGGAACGACGCCGCAGGGTCTAAAGGCTTTCGAAGCGACATCAAATGATGGAATTAAGGCCGAAACCTCTCTTGAAAAGGTCAAATCTGACGTAAAAAAAGCTGAAAACGCTGTCAAAAAAGCTGAAATCGATGTCAAAAAAGGCGATATAGCAACCAAAAAAGACCGGGACCGGATTGAACCTCGCTTGCCGACTGTGCGTAAATCTGAGGCTGATGACGGACGCAAAAAACTGGCTTCCGCTGATGGCCTGTCGGCTTTGGCCAATAAAGATATGCCGCCAGAGGAGGTTGGGACAGCAGAGGCTCAGCCGAAAACGCAGACTCGCTGGCTCGATCAATATCTTAAAAACAACAAGAGCGAAGCCGTGGGTGAGGCAGAGCCAGAAGCTGTAGGTGAAGCAGAAGCGCAGTTCGAAGAAGATGCAGAGTCCGAAGCGGTAGGTGAAGCAGAAGCAGAGGCAGAGCCTGAAGCACAGCCTGCGAATTTGGATACCAAGACGAGGGACAAGCTAAACGCCGGTTCAGCAACACAGCCGCGAACCTTTAGAATTGAAAATGGCCAACTTGTCGAAATTGGCGCCGCCGATGCTGCTGTAGAAGACATCGACACGGTCGTAGACGACGCCGTCACAGAGATAATGGAAGAAGCGTTAAAAGCCCCTCATAAGAAAGCCAAAAGTGAAGCTCACTCTGGTAGTGCTCATTCTGGTCAGGCTTATAAAGCGCGAAAAGCCAAAAAAGGTAAAAACCTAATGTCCAAAAGCGAAATGAGCGATATGGACGATGCGCAGGCAATGGCAGAGATATCTAATAAGGCTATGGCCAAGGAGGGTTATTACACTGGCAGTTCCTATAAGGGTGATAAGCCGAAAAACAGAAAAGACCATAAATTCAATAATGACATATCTGATATGGCCAATGATAACACGCCGCTTTTATCAACTGTCATGCGCGAAGCCGCAGCCATTGAAAAGCCTGAGCTTCGTGATCAGGCTTATTTTGAAATTACCGAATTTGCGCTTTCTGAGGGCCGTTTTGATAGCGCTCGAATAGCGCATGATATGATTGAGCAAAATGAGCTCAGCTATACAGCCAAGAGCCGTATAGCTGTAGCCTATGCGCAAAATGGGCAGCCAACAAAAGCGTTTAAAGTCATTGGCGAAGTTGATGAGGCCGAACTGCGTGATTTTATGCGCTTGCAAGTCATTGAAGCTCTTATTGCCCCGCAAAACCTGCCTCAGACTTGGCAAGAAAAGGCCAATTAGGACATTATTGCCTCTTATAATCTGTATCGAAACGGGTTAGTTTTGCTGTGAACATTCACATGCAAAGGGCTTGTTATGGCCGATACATCTTTCGACGTTATCATAGTAGGATCTGGCCCAGGCGGCTACGTCACCGCTATTCGGGCCTCCCAGCTTGGTATGAAGGTCGCGGTTATTGAGGCTGCAGAGCTTGGCGGCGTCTGCCTGAATTGGGGCTGTATCCCAACTAAAGCTATGCTCCGCTCGGCCGAAATTTATCATAATATGCAGCATGCAAAAGATTATGGATTGACCGCGACGGCGGGCTTTGATTTGCCGGCTATCGTAAAGCGCTCACGCGGTATCGCGGGTCAGCTTTCTGCCGGCGTAAAATTCCTAATGAAGAAGAATAAGATCACCGTGATTAATGGCTTTGCTACGCTGAGCAAAGGCACGGACGTGCCGGTCGTAAATGTTGACGGCAAGGCATATACAGCCAAACACGTCATCATGGC